>NZ_DAHVHY010000079.1 GCF_027322205.1 Acidithiobacillus sp. | reverse complement strand
AGCCGAGTTCCAGAAAGATATTCACTCCCGGCTTCGTTACATGGCGAATTTTTGTGTCAATTTTCATCTCTGTGCCTTCCTCGCGTTTACCACGGCGCGATATCGCGCCTCGGCGATGCCCTTGTCCTGCTTACTGGTCGACCGCGTCTTTTTCTGGAAGCAATGCAGGACATACACGGCTTCCTCGAACTTGGCGACGTACATCACTCGATAGATGCCACCGGTTTCCCGAATGCGGATTTCCTTGGTGCCAGCCCCAACATCATCGAAGGGCTTCCAGTCATCCGGGTCTAATCCGACCTGAACCTTGCCCAGCTGAAAACCAGCAGAGCGACGTGGCTCGTCTGGGAATGCCAACAAATCATCATAGGCTGAGCCTATCCAACGAATTTCTTTTTCGTCGCCCATCAATTTCATGTACAAAATTTTATACATACCATGAATGCCTGTCAATCTCTGCCGTGGGTTTTGGTCTGACGATCGGCATGCAGATGCGCATCGATGGCCGTGCAGCCCTTTGGGTAGGAGAGGGCTTAGTGGCACCGGACCCAAGGTGGCACCGGACCCAAGGCAGGCGGCCCATATTACCGGTTGCGCATGGTGGATGATTGGCGCATGCGGAAATGTAGCTATGCTACGCACATGATATTGTATGGAAGCTTATAAAAGTGGAAGCTACACGGGCCACACGGTTTGGGACTGTAAGTACCACCTAGTCTGGACGACGAAGTACCGTTATCAGGTGTTGGTAGGAGATGTTGGACTCCGTTGCCGGGAGTTGCTGCGCGAGATTGGGTGACTAGCAGTGGGAATGTCACGGATGAGGTTTGGCAGGAGTATATCAAGAACCAAACGCCACCGGATCCGGACGATGATTTTCACGTTGTGTAGCGACAGCCGTCGGCCGCAGCGCCGACCGATCCGGCTTTCAGCCGGTGGAGTATTCACAGGATAAGGCCTATTGCGATGCAAAGCGTTTGTGCAAGCAACTCGCGTGGACAGAAGGCCTAGAAACAATAATTTGTACAAATCAGTTGCAGGCTTGCATTGCACCTTCTAACAACCCCAGTGGTTTGATTGATTTGCTCACCGGTGATCATCACACTGGCGGCAGCAGTGCCCTTGCTGCAGTGGCTGGTACCCCGAGTCTCACGGTCCCTACGGGACAGGTCAAGGGCTTGCCGGTCGGGGCGACTTTTTTCTCTGGCCCGGGGGGTGAGTCAAGTTTATTGCGCTATGGATATGCCTTGGAAACAATGCTGGCCGCACGTTTCGCGCCGAGTAATGCATTTAATATAGGTGAATTTGATGTATAAAACGTTTGAGAGGATGATCGATATTTTCCGGGATCATGAGGCGCATGAGATTGCGGATAATACGCGGCGTTCTTCAGTTTTGGAATTTTATTGGCACTACGTATCTCAAGTAAAAGGGGCAATGATCCTCTTGTTCCTAGCAGGGTCTGTTACGGCCATTGTGGACCTTTCCATACCTGTTTTTATTGGTAGTATAACGGGCTATGTGGCGCATGCCAAGTCAGATAATCTACCCTCCGGTGACTTGCGTGCCATATTTATCATGGCCATTATTATTATTGTGGTAAGGCCGGTGATTCACTTTTTTCATGATGTCGTGACTAACCAGACGATCGCTGCAAATTTTACCAATCTGATCCGCTGGCAGAATCATCGTGGCCTGATCCGTCAGGGGTGGGGGTTTTTCCAGAGTGACTTTGCCGGACGTATCGCTAATCGTGTCATGCAAACGGGTCCATCTTTGCGCGAAAGTACAGTGGCGACACTGACTGCGGTCTGGTATCTGCTCACCTACGGGGTGAGTTCGATCATTATTCTGGCGAGACAAAGCTGGGAGCTTTCGGCCCCGGTATTTGGCTGGTTTATCCTGTATGGTTTATTGATGTGGTTTTTCATTCCCCGGCTTACCCAGCGGTCTAATTTGCTCTCTAAAGCGCGCTCCGGGCTTACTGGCGCTATTGTGGATAGCTATACCAATATTCATACCGTAAAGTTGTTTGCCAAATCTGAAGATGAAGATCAGTTTGTCAGAGATGCACTGGAGGGCCATACCTCGGCATTTCGCGCTTCTTTGCGGATGGTCACTACCTGGATGACTTCCTTGACGGTGCTAAATGCACTGTTATTGAGTGCTACCACCGGGGTGGGAATATGGTTATGGCATGAAGGGTCTATTTCGGTGGGGATTCTGGTGACCGCCGTACCGCTGGTTTGGCAGATTGCCAATATGTCGGGCTGGGTCGCCAATAATCTGTCTGCAATCTTTGAAAATATTGGTACTGTTCAGGATGGTATGCGCTCGGTAGATCGCCCCAGGATCATGGGCGATGCCCCTTTGGCCAAGCCTTTTGCCTATAAAGAAGGAAGCATCGTCTTTGATGACGTGTCGTTCAGCTATCATCAGTCTGATGGAACGGTAGATGAAGTCAAGCATATCGATGAAGTATCTATCACTATTCACCCCGGAGAACGGGTCGCGATTGTGGGTCCTTCCGGTTCCGGTAAATCTACGATGGTCAGTTTGTTGCTGCGGTTTTTTGATGTAAACAAGGGGCATATCCTGATAGACGGGCAGGATGTTCGGGGTCTGCAGCAGGAAAGTTTCCGTCAGTTTGTAGGTGTGGTTTCGCAGGATACGTCGTTGTTGCATCGTTCTATTCTCGATAATGTGCGCTATGGTCGGCAAGGTGCCTCCCGTACTGAGGTGGAAGAGGCTTTGCGCCGTGCCCGTGCTGACGATTTTGTCAGAAATCTGGTGGATTCTTATGGACGCACAGGGCTGGATGCGCAGGTCGGAGAGCGTGGTATAAAACTTTCTGGTGGGCAGCGTCAGCGTATTGCCATCGCCCGGGTATTTCTCAAAAATGCGCCTATTCTGGTGTTAGATGAGGCAACTTCTGCACTGGACTCTGTGACCGAACAGGAGATTCAACACGAATTAGATGAGTTGATGGCCGGCCGGACGGTCATTGCGATCGCCCACCGGATATCTACTATCGCGCACTTCGACCGTATTATTGTGATGGCCAACGGTCATATTGCTGAAATTGGAAATCATCAGGAACTGTTACAGGCAAAAGGTCATTATGCGGAGTTGTGGGCCAGACAAAGTCAGCCTATGAATTTCCGTCAAGAGGCTATTCGCTCCTTTCCAAAGTAATCTCTCTGAGGCATGCTTCAGCCTGTCCCCCGTCGGCGGGGATTGCTTCGACCATAGTAAGACCTGTCAGGAAATGCGCCATTACTCCGAATACCTCAGCAATTGCCAGGCGCGAACAGCGTTTGCCTATCATTGCCCTGCTGGTCGGTTCCAGCCTCTGGGGGGTGCTCTGGTGGCCGCTCCGCCATTTCAATGCGGCAGGTCTGCGCGGCGCGTGGCTGATTTTGGCCGTCTATCTATTGCTGGCGATACCTGCCGGTCTATGGTCCTGGCATCGCCGCCATGAACTGCGGCAGCACGGGCGTACGCTGGTCGGTCTGCTCATCCTCGGTGGTTGGACCAATGTGGCCTTTATGCTGGCGTTGGTGCATGGCGAGGTCATCCGTATCCTTCTGCTCTTCTATCTCTCACCGGTTTGGGCCATTTTTGCGGCGCGGATTTTTTTGAAGGAGGCGATAGGCTGGCGCGGTGGCCTTGCGGTCTTGCTGGCGGTGGGTGGGTCGGCTCTGGTCGTCAGCAATGGTCAGGGGTTTTCTCTGGCGGATATGGATATGAATGATTTGCTGGCTATTTCTTCCGGCCTCGCCTTCGCCCTGAGCAATGTCATTCTGCGCGCGGACACGGCACTCGGTGATGTGCACCGCGCCACTGCAGTGTGGTGGGGTTGTGTACTGATTGCCTTGCCGTTTGCATTTTTTCAGTATTTACCGGCGCTACCGTTGCCGGAATACGGTTATCTGCTGGCCTTTTCCTGGCTGTGGATTGCCGGGGCGACGGTGGCGGTGCAATTCGGCGTGGCGCGGATGCCGGTGAGTGTTTCGGCGGTGATCATGCCTTTTGAGGTCATCGTGGGCGCGCTATCGGCCTGGTGGCTGGCCGGGGAAGCGCCGACGCTCCTGGAATTGTTCGGAGGTACCTTGATACTGGCTGCGGCGCTGTTGCAGATCACCCGCAGCCAGGGGCACCCTATTTTACTGGGCGGTGTTGAAATGGAGAAGGGCGAACTCTAGCTGCTCGCTGCGCTGGATGATCTGGTCGGCATCCCAGTATCGCGGGTTGTTACCGGCCTCCAGGTAGCCCCAGGCGGCGGCCCAGCAGCGGGTTCCCGCCGCCCTGCCAGCGGCCATATCACGCGGATCGTCCCCAATCATGAGGCTCCGGGCCGCGCAGGCTCCCATCTCGGCAAGGGCATGGGTGACCGGCAGCGGATCGGGCTTGACGCGTGCTGTGCTGTCGCCGCTGACGACGGCGCCGGGGGCAACCGGCAGCTTGAGCGCGTTCAGCAAGGGCAAGGTCAGAAATCCCGGCTTATTGGTCACAATGCCCCATACCACCCCGTGCGCCGACAGGGTCGTCAGGGTTTCCGCCATACCCGGGAAAAGGGTACTCTGTTCGCAGATGTGGGCGGCATAAATCTCCAAGAATTCCGCCCGCATGGGCGGAAAATCCGGGTCCTCCGGTTGCAAATGAAAGGCTACCCGCAAGAGACCGCGGGCACCCTGGGAGGCGACCGGGCGGAGCATCTCCATCGGTAATGCCGGTAACCCGCGGTCGGTCCGCATGCGGTTGGCCGCGGCACCGAGATCGGGGGCGGTATCTACCAGCGTGCCATCGAGATCGAAGAGTACTGCGGCCAACTCAGGCATCAGGAGTTGCTTTGCGCGCATGGCTCAGATAGTTGACGCTGACATCATCGCTCAGACGTCCGCGGTGGTGGATCAGATCGAAGTGCATGCCCTTGAGGGTCATGGTCTGCAGATGACTTTGCCGGATCATGGCGAGCAACTCACTGGGACGAATAAATTTTTGATAATTGTGAGTCCCGCGCGGTAACAGTCCCAGGACATATTCCGCACCCACAATGGCCAGCAGATAGCTTTTGGGATTGCGATTGAGGGTGGCGAAGAAGGCGTCGCCACCGGGACACAGCAGGCGGGCACAGGCATTCACCACGGCGGCGGGGTCCGGGACGTGCTCCAGCATTTCCATGCAAGTCACCACGTCATAATGCCCCGGCTTTTCCGCCGCCAAATCTTCGACGGCGATCTGCCGGTAGTCGATGCTCACTCTGCTGGTATCTGCATGATGGCGTGCCGCGTTCAGGCCGTCCTCTGCGAGATCAATACCGGTAACTTCCGCCCCCTGACGCGCCATGGCCTCTGCCAGGAGTCCGCCCCCAGTACCCACATCCAGCACTTTCTTGCCGTTCAGCCCACCACAACCGTTGGCGATGAAGTCGAGACGCAACGGGTTGATTTCATGCAGGGTACGGAAGGGTCCATCGGTATCCCACCACTGATCGGCGAGGGCGTCGAACTTGTTAACTTCAGCCTGATCCATATTCATGCGTCATTATCCTTTTCACGAATGCGCTGTGCCCAGCTCCGGGCGCGTGCAAACAAATCCTGCGTGTCCCAATCCACGGCTCGTCCTTCGACAATACGCGGATTACCGTTTACCCAGACATGGCTGACCTGATCACGGCCGGCACAATACACCACCTGCGAGACCGGATCATAGACCGGGAAAGTGGCCGGATGATCCAGATCAACGGCGATACAGTCGGCGGCCTTGCCGGCTTCCAGGCTACCCGTTTCTGCACCCCAGCCGATGGCCTCCGCACCCCCCAGTGTCGCGGCCTCCAGTGCCTCCCAGGCGGGGAAGGCGGTGGGATTTCCACTCACGCCTTTCGCCAGCAAGGCAGCGGTGCGCAATTCACCCAGCATGTCGAGGTCATTATTACTGGCCGCGCCATCTGTCCCGATAGCCAGCGGGGTGCCTTGTTTACGCAGCGTGGCCACTGGCGCCATCCCCGAGGCCAGCTTCAGATTGGATTCGGGGCAGTGGGCCACATGCAGGCCGCTGTCCCGGCAGATCGCCAGATCCTCGTCATTCAACTGGGTCATGTGCACGGCGAGAAAGTGCTGGTCCAATAATCCCAGTCTGGCCAGGCGCGCCAGTGGGCGCATGCCATCACGGTCAGTGGCCTCCTCCACCTCGTAAGCGGTTTCGTGGACGTGCATGTGCACCGGCAGGCCTTCCACTTTGGCCAGGTCGCGCGCCCCGCGCAAACCGGCATCACCGACGGTGTAAGGCGCATGGGGGGCGATACTCTGGCGAATGAGGGGCATCTGGCGCAGGCGCGGCAATAAGTCCGCCGCCGCCTGCAGGCAGGCATCGGCATTGGCCGCATAGGCGGTGGGGAAATCAATGATGACGTGCCCGATGGTGGCCCGCATGCCCATGCGCTGGGCAACCTCCGCCGCGGCTTCAGGGAAGAAGTACATGTCATTGAAGGAGGTGGTGCCGCCGCGCAGCATCTCCACGACAGCCAGTTCCGTGCCCATGGCCACAAATTCCGGGCTGACAAAACGGCCTTCTACGGGCCATATATGTTCATTCAGCCAGGTCATCAGCGGGAGGTCATCCGCGAGTCCGCGCATCAGGGTCATGGCCGCATGGGTATGGGCGTTGACCAGACCGGGCATCAGCACATGGTGGTCGAGCTGCGTAGTGTGTGCTGCTGTGTAGCGCGCGCGGATTTCTTCGGCCGGGCCGATAGCGAGGATATGTCCGTCATGCACCGCCAGGGCGTGATCGTGGAGTACGCTGCGCGGTCGAATCGGCACGATCCAGCGCGCATGAATAATCAGATCGACAGATTGCATTCCCGATTTTTCTAACGCCACACCGGACTCCATCCTTTCTGGAAACGGGAAGCGCCATATTAGCACAAGGGCAGCGGCGTCCGACAAATGTCGTGGCGCCCGTGATATGGCCGCGGATCAGCCGTTGATAACCCGCTTGATCGCTTCGGCGTAGGCCCAGACCGTCGCCGAGTAATAAGTGCTCGGGTTGTAGCCCATGATGGCGTAGAAATTTGGGTAGGCGATGAACAGTGTCGGGCCACGCTCTGTCTGCAAGCGCAGCAGGCCCACTGGCGTTGATCCTGGGAGTCTCGAAGCCGTTTCCGGCTGAATGCCGGCAGCGCGCAGTTGCGCAAGCGGGTGCTTGCCTTGTAGAAATGGCGCCACGTCAGCGCCCTGATCGTCGGATACCCGGCCCAGCACCGGCTGTCCCGGCTGCCAGCCGTGGCCACGGAAGAAGTTGGCGGTGGAAGCCAACACATCGGCAGGTGACTGCCACTGGTTGGGCATGGGTCCGCCCGGCGGGTCATTCCAGGTGACGCCGTAGCGCAGGTAACTGCTGGCCAGGAACTGGGACATGCCCATGGCGCCGGCCTGTGAACCCTGGAGTGTTCCTGGGGGAACGCCCAAACGCTGCGCGAGCTTCAGGGTCTCCGCTGTCTGATGCAGAAAAAACCGCCGCCGGCCAGGTAACGCCAATGCCAGGCTCAAGTTGCTGTTGAGCACGGAGAATCCGCCCTGAAAGGAACCGAAGCCCGTTTCAATGTTGAGAATGCCCATCAAAATCGGTCCAGGAATGCCATATTTCTGACTGACCGCTTGCAGAAGCGCGGCATGATCCCGCCAGAATTGCACACCCTGATTCAAACGGGTCTGACGCAGGAAACGATTCCGGTAGCGCCACCAGGGATAAGGCGTCGCTGGTGTTGCGGAAGGGGGCGGGGGCGTCATCAGTGCCACGGCGCGGGCGTTGAAACTGGCGTCTTGCAGGCTGGAAATCACATAGTTGGCGGGCAAGCCATCCCGTTCCTGCAGGTGGCAGGCGATTTCCTGCATCCGCTCCTGATATTGCTGGGGAAAATTGGGGAACACCACATTACTGATGCAGCTGTTGTTGGTCTCTGGCATGACCGCAGTGCTGGGTTGCTCCGGGATGGGTACCGCGGGCAACGGCACCGCAGGCAAGGGCAGCGGGGCGGGTGTGGCGAAGGCCGGTGTGGCCGATTGATTCACCGTGCCGACATTGGTCGCGCATGCCGATAAAACCGCGGTCACCACAGCGGCCAATATGGTCTTCGGAAATAACGCCCAGTTTTTATGCACTTAGTTGTCCCGCATCGCCAGCAACTCGGCAGGCATCGGACGTCGCACGCCATCCAGCCGCTCCGCCCAGTAGGGAATCCGCAGGCTCTGCACCGCGACACCTTGCTGCCGGTTCAAGGCGCTGACGAACTGATTGCCGCCGATATAGATGCCCACATGGGAGAAGGGCTGGCCCATGGTGTTGAAAAACACTAGGTCGCCGGGGCGTATGCGGTTGAAATTTACCGCTGGCAACGCTTCGGCTTGGGCAAAAGAGGTCCTGGGAATCGTTACTCCGGCGCGACCCAATACATATTGAATGAGCCCGCTGCAGTCGAATCCTGTTCGCGGGCTTTCTCCACCCCATTGATATGGCTTGCCTATTTCTGCGATGGTATGGACGAGCACGGCATCCAGCGTGGTGGCCTCCGCGCGGCTGTCGTAAGCGGGCGACGCATTGTCGGGAGACGGGTTTGCCGGTGGATATGCTGAGAGCGGCGTCATGGAGGCGCAGCCGCTGAGGGTCAGAGTCATTAACAGGAGGAGTCCGCACCCACCTTTGATTGGACCGACCGGTAACATAATGCTTTGCCTTCGCATCGGCATCTTCCCCCTTCTTTTTTCTCTAAAAAAGTAGATAGCCGAAATGTCGTAATTTGGCAAGGTGGGAGTGCCCTGTGGCCCGGAGAAAAGCGGGCGCCGGGTCCTTGACGCGCGCGGCACAGAAGGCTAGGATACGCGCACTTTTCCCCGGTAGCTCAGTCGGTAGAGCGGGTGACTGTTAATCACTAGGTCGGCAGTTCGAGCCTGTCCCGGGGAGCCAAAAGAATCAGGCACTTAGAGAGTTTCTCTAGGTGCCTTATTTTTTTCGG
>NZ_DAHVHY010000078.1 GCF_027322205.1 Acidithiobacillus sp. | reverse complement strand
GCCGCCCGCGACTACGCCGCGGTGCTTCCGCCACATGCCTTCGATCTGGTCCTGCTGGGAATGGGGGAGGATGGCCATACGGCCAGCCTTTTCCCCGGCCACGACTGGGGCCTGGAAAAGAGCAGCCCCGCCACCATCGCCATCCACGATGCCGCCAAGGCGCCCCCCCAAAGGGTGAGCCTGAGCGGCTGGCGATTACAATACACGCGGGAGATGTTTTTTCTCACCACGGGCAGCGGCAAGCGGTTGGCACTCGCGGCCTGGCTACGGGGCGAATCCATTCCCGCCGCCATGGTAGGCACTGCGGCCGATGTCTGGCTGGACAAGGCGGCCTGGCCGGAAGCCGTGCCTGGGACCATTTGACCCAAGTGCCCGTGAATCCGGGTTGCGCGGGCGCCTCAGGCGGTGTTCAAGCTTGCGCTGCTCCGCCCTGCTGCTTGACCATGGACAGCGCCGTACCCACCAACGCACCGATATTGCCCAGATCCGCCGGGATCACCAGACTGGTGCTCGCCTTGGCGAGGTTGCCCCATTTTTCGATATAGTCCTTGGCGAGCTGCATCTGCAAAGCTTCTATGCCACCCGGCGCCCGCGCGGCGGCGCCGATGACGCGGATGGCGGCGGCGGTGGCTTCGGCAACCAACTGGATGGCTGCGGCCTCACCCTGGGCGCGCAACACTTCCGCCTGTTTGCGACCATCCGCCACGTTGATGTCCTGCTGACGTTGTCCCTCGGAGGTGTTGATCTGCTGCTGCCGCTGCCCCTCGGACTTGGCGATCAGCGCCCGCTTTTCCCGCTCGGCGGTGATCTGTAGTTCCATCGCGCGGATGATCTCCTGGGGCGGAGTAATATCCTTGATTTCATAGCGCAGCACCTTCACGCCCCAGTTGATCGCCGCCTCGTCCACCGACGAAGCGACGGCGGTATTCAGCAACTGCCGGGACGAAAGCGCCGCATCCAGGTGCAACTTGCCGATCTCTGAACGCATGGTGGTCTGCGCCAGCTGGATGACCGCCGTGAAGGGATTACTGGAACCGTAAGCCGCCTTTACCGAATCGGTAATCTGCAGATAGAGCACCCCATCCACGGTCATGGTAGTGTTATCGAAGGAGATGCAAACTTGTGCGGGCACCTCCATGGGCACCTCGCGCATGTCAAAACGGAAAGCAATGCGGTCCAGAAAAGGGATGATGAAATTCAGCCCCGGCTCCAGCACCGCATGGTATTTACCGAGGCGCTCGACGACCCAGGCGCGCTGTTGAGGCACCACCCGGATGGTGGTCCGTAAAATGAAGAAAGCTGCAACAATAACGATCAGGATGACGATGAGGGAGGACATAATGGCTCCTTGCCAGAATTTTGCTGGGGTAGCACCCCCAAATGTAGCAGATTATCGGTCTTGGCGATGATGACGGCGCGGTCGCCCGGACAAGGGGAAGGGCCATCATCGACGACTGCCAGCCACTCGGCACCGCGATAACGTACACTGTATTGCTGATTGCTGTCCGGCCCGCTGACAACATCCACGCCCTGCCCCAGATCAAAATCGCCGAGATCTTTGGTTTTGGCGGCCAAACGATGACGTAGCCACAGTCCGGTGGGCAGCAAGACCAGACAAAACCCCAGGAAAAACCAGTGCAGCACCGTGCCTGGCAAAAGCAGCCCGGTGATCGCCGTGAACAGGGCCGCCAGCGCCACCGCCGCCAGGTAGAACGTGCCCGTAAAAAGCTCCACCAGCCCGGCGACAAAAGCAATGACGACATAGACCATAAACATCCTCACCCCCAGGGTCGGTCTGCCCCGGCCAACTGTAAATAAATCGCAGCAAGGGGCGGCAACACCAGTTCCAGCGAATAGGGCAACCCCATCCAGGCTTGAGCCTGCGCCGGCTGTGGCAGGTTGCCGAGATTGCTGCCGTGATAAGCGCCCGCATCACTGTTGAATATCTCATGATAGCGGCCCGCTACCGGTACTCCCAAGCGATAATTGCGCCGCGGCACCGGCGTAAAATTGAACACGGCCAGCACGAAGCCGCCATCCCGATCCCAGCGCAGAAAGCTCAATACGGACTGGTCGGCATCGTGACAATCCACCCAGGAAAAGCCCTCGCCCTGAAAATCCTGCACATGCAAAGCCGGGACATCCTGGTACAGATGCGCCAGATCCCGGCTCAAGCGCTGAATACCCTGATGCCAGTCCCAATGCAGGAGACCCCAGTCCAAGGCCTGCCCGCAATCCCACTCCCGTCCCTGGCCAAACTCGTTGCCCATAAAATTCAGTTTTTTGCCGGGATGGGCAAACTGGTAACTGAAGAGCAACCGCAGGTTGGCAAAGCGCTGCCAGGTATCCCCCGGCATTTTGTCCAGCAGTGAACGCTTGCCATGCACCACTTCGTCGTGGGACAGGGGCAACACAAAATTTTCTGTATAGGCGTAGAGCTGGCTGAAGGTGAGATCATTCTGATGAAAACGACGATAGACCGGGTCCTGCTCCAAATAGGCAAGGGTGTCGTTCATCCACCCCATGTTCCACTTCATGGAAAACCCCAGGCCGCCGACATAGGTGGGGCGGGAGACCATGGGCCAGGACGTGGATTCTTCGGCAATGGTAAGGATGCCCGGATGGCGCTCATTGAGGACCACATTCATCTCGCGCAGAAAATCGATGGCCTCCAGATTCTCCCGGCCACCGTACTGATTGGGAATCCACTCGCCTTCCTGGCGCGAATAATCGCGATAGAGCAGGGACGCCACCGCATCCACGCGCAACCCGTCGATATGGAAACTGTCCGCCCAGTAACAGGCGTTGGCCAGCAGAAAACCGCGCACCTCATTACGCCCGAAGTTGAAAATGTAAGTGCCCCAGTCGCTGTGCTCACCCTCGCGCGGGTCGGCATGTTCATACAGCGCTGTGCCGTCAAAACGCGCCAGCCCCCAGTCATCCTTGGGGAAATGCCCCGGCACCCAGTCCAGGAGCACGCCGATACCCGCATGGTGAAAGTGGTCCACGAAGGCACGGAAGCCATCGGGGTTACCAAAACGGCTGGTAGGCGCAAAATAGCCGCTCACCTGATAGCCCCAGGATTCATCCAGAGGGTGTTCCATCACCGGCATCAGCTCAATGTGGGTATAGCCCATGTCTTTACAGTAGGTTACCAGGCGCCCCGCCAGCGTCTCATAACTGAGGAAATGGCCCGCCGCATCGCGCTGCCAGGAACCGAGATGCACCTCGTAGATGTTCATGGGGGCGTGCTGCCAGTCATGGCCCGCCCGCGCCGCCATCCAGTCCTGATCGGTCCAGACATGGTCATCTTCCACCACCCGCGCCGCCGTACTCGGCCTCAGCTCAAAAGCATTGGCGTAGGGGTCGGTCTTGACAAACACCACTCCGGAATCGCGGTGGCGCATCTCGAATTTGTAGATTTCGCCAACCGCCAAGTCGGGGACAAACAATTCCCAAAGACCGCTCAGGCCGCGCGCGCGCATGGGATGGAAGCGCCCGTCCCAATCATTAAAATCGCCAACGACGCTGACGCGCTCGGCATTAGGCGCCCAGACGGCAAATGATACCCCATCCACCCCCTCATGCTGGTGGCGGTGCGCGCCGAGATGGTGATAGGCTTCGTAGAGGCGCCCCTCGCCGAAGAGGTAAACCTCCAGATCCCCCAGCACCGGGCCGAAGACATAGGGATCATAGTGCTCGTGAAGCCCGTGCCGGTTCTCCCAGCGCAAGCGGTAGGGTAGGGGCAGTGCCTCACCCTGGTGTACGAAGACGCCGTCGCTATGGATCGGCTCCATGGCTATCCATCCCTTCGGCGTCTGAATCTCAACGCGGAACGCGCCAGGCAGAAAGACCCTCTGCACGGATTGTTGACCAGCCACATGCTGGCCCAGCCAGGCGAAGGGATCCTGATGGCGCGCCTCACAGATCGCCAAGCAGTCTGCGCTTTCGCCGGACAGACCGATCGCTGTACTGCCACGCTTTAGCATTGCCGTCACCGCACCCTCCTCTACCCGCCATCCGGGGTGAATCCGTTCCCGCTTTGTCGCCATACTGACGCCTCTTGAGCATAACACATCCGGAGAGCGGCGCTGTTCTGCCCGATGCGCAATTTTCCTGCCTATAGAGTCCTTGCCGCCATCGATTAAGTTCAGTACCTTAAAAGCCGGTGCATCGCCGGTCTCACCTATACTGCAGGTAAGCTCGTGTCTATGCCAAAATCAAGGAGAGGGTAATGTCGGAAGAAGGCAGTCTCGGAGTAGCCAATTCACCCCGCTTCGTCAGTAACCTCACCAAGAACACCCTGGCCCTGGTACTCGCCGGGGGACGCGGCAGCCGCCTCGGTCCGTTGACCGACTGGCGCGCCAAACCCGCCGTCCCCTTTGGCGGCAAATTCCGCATCATCGACTTCTGCCTTTCTAATTGTCTCAACTCCGGTATTCGTCGCATTGGTGTCCTCACCCAGTACAAATCCCATAGCCTCATTCGTCATATCCAGCTCGGCTGGGGCTTTCTCCGTGGCGAGTTCAGCGAGTTCACCGAGATTCTTCCCGCTCAGCAGCGCATGAACACCGGCTGGTACAAGGGCACCGCCGACGCCATTTTCCAGAACATCGACATTCTCCGCGCCCATCGTCCACGCTATGTGATTATCCTGGCAGGTGATCATATTTATAAAATGGATTATGGGCAGATGCTTGCCGAGCACGTCCAAAGCCAGGCCGACATGAGTGTCGCCTGCATTGAGGTACCGCTGGAAGAAGCCAAATCCTTCGGCGTGATGACCGTCAACAGCGAGGACCGCGTCACTGCCTTTGCCGAAAAGCCCCAGGACCCGGTCCCCACCCCGGGCAATCCCAATCGCGCCCTGGCAAGCATGGGTATCTACGTGTTCAACACCGACTTCCTCTATGAACAACTCATCCGCGATTCCGACAGCCGCGACTCTGCCCATGACTTCGGTAACGATCTCATTCCCTACATGGTGCCGCGCTACCGGGTGATCGCGCATCGTTTCCGTAATAGCTGCATTTCCAGTTCCGAGGGAAGCAACAGCCGCTGTTACTGGCGGGATGTGGGCACGGTGGATGCCTACTGGGCCGCCAATATCGATCTCGTACACGTCACTCCCGATCTCGACCTCTATGACAGCCGCTGGCCGATCTGGACCTATCAGGAACAATTACCGCCAGCCAAATTCGTGTTCGACGATGAAGGCCGGCGGGGCATGGCACTGGACAGCATTGTTTCCGGCGGCTGCATCATCAGCGGGGCCACCGTTCGCCGCTCCCTGCTGTTTTCCAACGTGCGGATCAATGACGGACGCACCCTGATTGAAGACTCGGTCATCCTGCCCAACGTGCGCATGGGCGAAGGGGCCCGCCTGCGCAAGGTGGTCGTGGACAAAGGCACCATTATCCCGGACCGGCTTGTGGTCGGTGAAGATCCGGCCGAAGACGCCCGCCGATTTTATCGCACGCCCAACGGCGTAACCCTGATTACCCCGGAATTACTGGGCCAGCAACTGCATTTCGTGAGGTAATCCCTATGCCCCCGGCGCGCGCGCTTCATGTCATTTTCTGTTGGCACATGCACCAACCCGATTACCGCGATGCCGACGGCTTCTACGCTTTGCCGTGGACCTACCTGCACGCCTGCAAAGACTATTCAGACATGATCGCCCACTATGAGGAGAATCCCCTCGCCCGGGGGGTGTTTAATTATGTGCCGATTCTGGTCGAACAGTTACAGGACTATAGCGCGCAATTTCAGAGCAGGCAGTTCCGCGATCCGCTGCTGATAGCGCTCGCCACGGACGACCTCAAGACACTGTCCAATGAGCAGCGGCATTTTCTTCTGGAGCAATGTTTCCGCCTCGACCCGGAGCACATGCTCAACCCCTTCCCGGATTATCGTCGCCTGCATGACATTTACCAGTTGATGCTGGAGGACGTTAAAGAAATGGCGGATTACCTCTCCGTACAATACCTCGCGGATCTTCTGGTCTGGTATCACCTGGCCTGGACCGGGGAGACCGTGCGCCGCGGCAGCCCTTTCCTGCGATCACTTTTTGCCAAGGGACACGGTTTCAGCCGGGAAGACCGCCAGCAACTCGTCCAGTTTCTCGGGGAACTGATTGGCGGACTGATTCCCCGCTATCGCGCCCTGGCAGAAGCCGGACGCATTGAGATTTCCACCACCCCTTATTATCATCCCATCGCTCCGCTGCTGCTCGACTTCAACGCCGCGCAAGAAGCGGTAGCAGATGCGCTGCTGCCCGACTGCCCGGCCTACCCCGGCGGGGCTGAGCGCGCGCGCTGGCACATCGACCAGGCACAACAGAGCCATCCCCGGCATTTTGGAGTGCCGGCGCAGGGTATGTGGCCTGCCGAAGGGGGCGTCTCTGCCGCCTTTGTCGAAATGCTCGGCAGCGCCGGGGTGCGCTGGACCGCTTCCGGTGAAGGCGTACTGGCCCATAGCCTGCTGCTCAGCGACGATGGCAGCGGCCCCCGCGGCCGGGCGGAATACTTGTACCGTCCCTATCAACTGCAGGGGAAAGGACCCGCACTTTTTTTCCGCGATGACGCGCTCTCCGACACCATCGGCTTCGATTACAAAACCTGGTCCGGGCATGATGCGGTCACGGACTTCATCCACAAACTGGAGGCCATCTGGCGGCAGACGGAGCACGAGGAAAACCCGGTCGTCAGCATTATTCTCGATGGCGAAAACGCCTGGGAATATTATCCTTATAATGGCTATTATTTTCTCTCGGAGCTCTATAAGTCGCTGGCTAATCATCCGCACATCCGGATGTGCACCTTCAGCGACTTTGTCAGCCACCATCCCGACGACATGAAGAGCATACCCCGACTGGCCGCGGGGAGTTGGGTCTACGGCAGCTTCAGCACCTGGATTGGCGACCCCGCTAAAAACCGCGCATGGGATCTGCTCTGCACCGCCAAACAGGATGTGGACAGACATCTTGGGGAGTTCTCCCCAGAACAACAGGCCCAAATCATCGAACAGCTCGGCCGCTGTGAAGGTTCCGACTGGTTCTGGTGGTTCGGCGACTATAACCCCTCGGACTCCGTCCGTGATTTCGACCAGCTGTACCGCCTCAACCTCCGCAAACTCTATACCCTGATGCAAATCCCTGCCCCCGACGCCCTCAGCAACCCCATCAGCCATGGCGGCGGTGCGGCAGAGGCCGGTGGTACCATGCGCCGTACTCACGCGGAAGGACACTGAATGACCCACAGCACCCCCCTCCTCCTGGGCGTCCATGCCCATCAGCCGGTCGGCAACTTCCCCCACGTCATCGACGATGCCGTACTCCGCTGCTATCACCCATTTTTAGAGGCGATGTATCGTTTTCCTGAATTCCCTTTCGCCATCCACATCAGCGGCTGGCTGCTGGCTTATATGATTGACCAGCACCCCAAAACCATCACCTTGCTGCAGGAGATGGTAGCCCGCAACCAGGCGGAAATGGTGGGCGCCGGCGATACGGAACCGGTGCTTGCCGCGATTCCTCATGCCGATCGTATCGCCCAAATTGAGGCCATGGCCAACCGTCTGGAGAAACACTTCGGACAGCGGCCCGTCGGGGCCTGGCTCACGGAGCGGGTCTGGGACCCCAGTGTGGTGCCTGCCCTCAACGAGGCCGGAGTGCGCTACGTTATGGTGGACGACTATCACTTTCTCTGTGCGGGCGCCTCGGCAGACCAGCTCGGCAGCTTCCACCGCACCGAAGAAAATGGCCAGCGCATTGACGTTTTTCCTATTTCTGAGGCGCTGCGCTACCGCCTGCCATTCTCTGAAGCCGACGCCGCCGTGTCGTACATTGAGGGCCTCTCCGAGCAGCATCCAGGCAGTGCCGGCATTTATTTCGACGACATTGAGAAATTTGGCGTCTGGCCGGAGACCTATAGCTGGGTGTACGAGAAGGGTTGGCTGGAACGATTCCTGCGTGGCGTGCTCGACTCGCCACACATTCAGCCCATGCGTTTTCGGGATTATCTAGCTCAGAATCGCCCCCAGGGTATCATCTATTTGCCGACGGTATCCTACAGCGAAATGAACGAATGGACGCTGGCTCCCGATGCGGCGCGCGGCTACGCCGCCTTCCTGGAACAGGAAAAAACAGCCGGTCGGCTGGAACAACGTAAGGCCCTGATCCGCGGTGGCATCTGGAAAAACTTCCTGACCCGCTACCCGGAATCCAACTGGATGCATAAGCGCATGCTCCGACTATCGCAGCGCTTTCACGCCCTGCCCAAGCGCCAGCAGAGCAAAACCATGCGCGCGGACCTGCACGAAGCGCAAGCCAATGACGCCTACTGGCACGGACTTTTTGGCGGCATCTATCTACCGCATCTGCGGCGCGCCGTTTTCAACGCCATCGTCCGTCTGGAGGCGCAACTGGACCGGATCCAGGCACGCCCGGCAATGGAACACGTGGACCTGGATCTGGATGGCCTCGATGAACTGCTCTATCATAATCACGCCCTCCAGTTGATCATCCGCCCGGCCCCCAGCGCTGCTGTGGTGGAATGGGACTGCTATGCGCTACGACACAACCTCGGCGACACTCTGGCGCGCCGTGATGAGGCCTATTATGACAAGATTCATCACGGTACCATTGCGCATGAACCCCCCGGCGAAGGCATTGCTTCCGCCCACGACCGCGTCAGCTTCAAAACCGATATCAGCGCTGAAGACCTTACGCCGGACGCCACACCCTGCCACAGCTTTCAGGAATGGATCAATGGGAGCGCCATCACTTACAGCGAAAGCCGTTTGCCGGATGCCCCACACTTTTCCGGCGGCGTTGCGGACGAATGGGCCGTCAGCAAGCGCTACACCCTGTCGGAAAACCGCCTCACTGTGGACTACCGCATTGAGTCAGCCCGCAAGCGGGTAGAAGCGCAGCGTTTCCGTACCCGGCTCTTTCTGGCCATGCCGAGTTGCGATGGCCCAGCGGGCCAGTTCTTAGCCAATGGCAGTTCACAGGGCGGCTTTGGCAGCCCCATTCAGGGTGCAGCGACCCGGGAAATCGTCCTGGAGGATGCGGTTATGGGCGGCAAAATCATCCTGCATTTCAACC
>NZ_DAHVHY010000077.1 GCF_027322205.1 Acidithiobacillus sp. | reverse complement strand
AGCTTCGCCACGCTTGATGCGGTCGTAGAGGTGAATGACATGCAGAGCGTTGAGCAGTTGCCGTTTGTACTCGTGGATGCGTTTTACCTGCACGTCCACTAAGGCATCGGAGATAAAAGTGACGCCGGTATGCTGATGCACGAGCGCCGCCAGCCGTTCCTTGTTCACGCGACGCACCTCTGCCCAGTGCCTGCGGAACTCCGCATCATCCGCTGCAGCTGTCAGGTCCCGCAAGCGTTCCAGGTCGTGCTTCCAGTCGGGGCCGATGCGCTCGGTGAGGAGGTCACGCAGCCCTGGGTTGGCCCACTGCAGCCAGCGTCTCGGCGTCACCCCGTTGGTTTTGTTGTTAAACTTTTTTGGCCAGAGATGGTGAAAATCGGCAAAGAGCTCATTGCAGAGGAGTTCGGTGTGCAGTGCCGCGACCCCATTGACTGAAAAGCTGCCCACCACAGCGAGGTGCGCCATCCGTACCATCTGCTCGCCACCTTCTTCGATAATGGACAAGCGTTGCAGTAGGCCGGTGTCGCCCGGTGCGCGCCGGGCTACCTCCTGCAGAAAACGGCTATTGATTTCCAGGATGATTTCCAGCAGGCGTGGCAAAAGCTGCCGAAACAAGCGTACCGACCACCGCTCCAGGGCTTCGGGCAATAACGTGTGGTTGGTATAGGCCATGGTGTGACTGGTGATGTCCCATGCGTCCTGCCAGTTCAGGCCATGCTCATCCATCAGCAGGCGCATCAGTTCCGGCACGGCGCAACTGGGATGGGTATCATTGAGCTGGAAGCAGTGGTGTTGGGCAAAATCGCGGAAATTTTCGCCATGCACGGCGACCCAGTCGGCGACCACATCCTGAAGACTGGCCGAGGCCAGAAAGTACTGTTGGCGCAAGCGCAGTTCTTTGCCGTTTTCGCTGCTGTCGTTGGGGTAGAGCACCATACTGATGTGTTCTGCGCTATTTTTTGCCGCGACCGCCTCCGGATAAGCGCCGGCGTTGAATTCGCCGAGATCAAAAATATCGGTGGCTGCTGCACGCCACAGGCGCAGGGTGTTGACCACCTCGTTGCGATAGCCGGGGATGGGGATATCGTAAGGTACGGCGAGGACATCGTGGGTGTCGATCCAACGCTGACGCATTTTCCCGTAGGCATCATAATAGGTATCGCTACGCCCAAAAAAATGGATCCGGCGCACGCGCTCCGGCCGTTTCAGTTCCCAGGGATAGCCGTTCTTCAACCAGTGATCAGGTTCCTCTAGCTGCTCGCCACCACGAATCTCCTGACGGAACATGCCGTAATCGTAGCGAATGCCATAACCCGTGACCGGCAAACCCAAAGCGGCGCAACTGTCGAGAAAGCAGGCGGCGAGACGGCCCAGGCCACCATTACCTAGGCCCGCGTCAGGTTCAACCTTGAGGATATCCGCCAGCTTACGGTGCTCCTGAGCAAGCGTATCGCGCGCAGCGTCTTCCAAACCCAGGTTGAGCAGGGTATTACCCATAGTCCGCCCCAACAGGAACTCCAATGATAGGTAAAAGGTGCGCTTGCCATTTTCGGCAGCCACCTTTTTCTGGGTATTCTTCCAGCGTTCGATGAGCCGGTCACGCAGGCTCATCGCCAGTGCGGTGTAAACACTATTTCCCGAGCTGGCTGACTCTTCGGCACCCAGGGTGCGCAGCAGATAATGACGCGTGTCCATGCACAGGCTGGAGGCATCCATGCCCAAAGGGGGTAGTGAGCACACGGTTTTGTTGGGGCGTTGGGAGGGCATGGTGGGACTCCTCAAAAGGCGGGTGACAGGCAATCTCATCATAGGATGATGTTATGGCCGAAGGAAAGAGGGGGTATTGCTTGTTTTTTGTCGTTACCGTATCCATCTACTTAACGAGGGACTAATCGATGGAGGAAAACACATGATGGCTACCGTAACCTGGGTGTTGGTGAGTAATGCCGCGGAAGCGCGCCTCTTCAGAAATGAAGGTTGCGATACAGGGCTGTATCTCTTGCAGGATTGGACCCATCCCGACAGTCGCAAACATCAGGACGATCTGGTGACAGATGCGGGGGGGCGGGTTCAGCAGAGTTTCGCCGCCGGGGCACGACCTGGCATTGAGTGGCAAACCAGTCCTAAGGAGACGGAAATGCTGTGTTTCGCCAGTGAACTGGCGACCTATTTAGGGGCGGCACGTAAGCAGAATGTGTTCCAACACTTGGTACTTGTCGCTTCTCCGCATATTCTGGGTTTGCTGCGCGAAAAACTGGACGCACCTACTAGCGCAATGGTTTCAGGCACTTTGAGCAAGGATTATACCAGTGCTGGGGTTGACGAGCTCACTAAGCATCTCGCTCAGGTGATGTGCCCCTGATGGGTAAATCACTTGCAGATTTTATACGCAGTGCCCGCAGTCAAATTCGCGAGATAGACTGCGACACGCTGGAGGACTGGCTGCGCAGCCGCGATGATGTACTGGTGGTGGATGTCCGGGAGTCCAGCGCCTTCGTGGAGGGGCACTTACCCGATGCTATCCATGTACCGCGCGGATATCTGGAGGCGTTGGCTGATCCGGATTATAGTCATTGCCATCTGGAGTTGGCCTTGGCCCGTGATCGGGTCGTCGTGCTTTATTGCGATAGCGGAACACGTTCTGCTCTGGCAGCGGTGACCTTGCAGGAGATGGGCTTCACCGAAGTTTACAATCTTGGTGGTGGCATCAATGTCTGGGATGCCGAAGATAAGCCTATCGTTTCCTGAGTGGCTCGAAATCTAGCTGATATTCTCGCCAAAGTTTTCATGATAGCGCGCCTGGAATTCCGGCCAGGTAAAACGGTGATTCTGGGTGCCTGCACTTTCAATCTTATAGGCGCCCATCAACGAGGCAACCTTGCCGATCGTTTCCCAGCCGAGGTCGTGTTCCAGACCGTATAGCAGTCCGGCGCGATAGGCGTCACCGCAGCCGGTGGGATCCAGAACGGCTTTGGGTTTGGCGGCCGGAATGATCGTTTCCTCGCCATCATGATAAATCACCGAGCCATGCTCGCCGCGGGTGACAATCAGGGCTTTCAGGCGCTGGCAGAGTTCATCGACGCTGAGGCCGGAGCGGGCCTGCACCATCTGGCATTCATAATCATTGACGGTGAGGTAATCGGCTCGATCAATCAGGCGTGTCAGGGTTTCGGTATCAAAGAGGGGCAAACCCTGGCCGGGATCGAACAGGGTAGGGATGTTCGCCTCGGTGAGGTCTGTTAAATGCTGCACCATGGCGCTGAGACCGTCCGGGGAGACGATAGCCCAACGCACATCCTCCGGAATGCGGCCAGCCAGATGGTTTTCCTGAGCCTGAAACATGGCACCGGGATGAAAAGCGGTGATCTGGTTATCGTCCAAATCCGTAGTGATAAAGGCTTGCGCGGTGTAACGGTCTGGGAGAATGCGCAGCAGGTTGGTGTCTAACTCCAGTGCTTTCAGGTGATCGAGGTAGGGCGTGAAATCCTGGCCCGCGGTGCCGACAATCAGCGGGTTGCCACCTAACAATTTTAGGTTGTACGCGATGTTGCCAGCACAGCCGCCAAAGTCGCGCCGCATTTCCGGGACGGTAAAGGACACGTTCAGCATGTGTACCTGATCAGGCAGAATGTGTGCTTTGAAGCGGTCCTGAAAAACCATGATGGTATCAAAGGCCAGAGAACCGCAGACGAGAGTGGACATGAAAACTCCTTGTTGGTTTTTTGTCAAAATGGGCTAATGGGTGTGGTATATTCATCTAAATCAGGCTACGATTGTAACAGGTTTCAGTTCACAGTGCTGCTATATACGAGGTGCATTAGGTTATGAAGTGGGGGTTGCGTGCTTTACTGGTGTTCTCCGGGCTTGTCCTCGCCATTCCGGTTTGGGCGGCGGGCCAGTCTGCGCATGATGAGACCTACATCAATCTCTTTGGCGGGAGCACCTTTTTTGATGCATCCAGCGGACTGGGTGGCGGAGGTAATGCTGGTGTGGTTGGCTTGCGCCTGGGGCATCGTGTGGATGCCCATGTGGGGGTTGAAGCGCAAGTGGCGGCAGCCTTTGCTCAGTTACAGAGCCCCGCGCACGCTAACGCCGCCAATCAATACAGTGGCGCGGTCCTCGGTAATCTTTACGCTTTTGACAGCCCTGACACTCCTTACCTCTCTCTGGGTTTGGGGGCATCCAGCAACCTGTTTAATAACCAGCTCGGGCGGGGCACCTCGTTGATGGGTGTCTTCGGGGTGGGATATCAGTATCTATTGAATGATCAGATTGGTTTGCGTCTAGGTGTGCAGGATCAGTTGCTCTTTAGTACCCCTACGCCCAGCAGTGCTAACCTCAATGATGTACAGGTGACAGGTGGTATTTCCTATTTTTGGGGCGGTAGCAAAAAATCCTCTTTTCCGGTGGTCGGTCCGGCGCATCCTTAAGCCGTATACCCGCCACGCTTGAGCAATTTTTGCCTTTGCGGTGAGCGCGTTTCACTTCGCTTGTGCTGCTTTCCTTTGATATAGTGCGCGCTGTCCCTGTCGACTGTGACAGTCGGCCTAGCCAGCGAGGAGCCTAGCGCATGTCCAAAAGTCATCTTTTCACCTCTGAATCTGTTTCCGAAGGTCACCCCGATAAAGTTGCGGATCAGATTTCCGATGCCATTCTTGACGCGATTCTGGCTCAGGACCCCCGCGGTCGCGTGGCGGCCGAGACGCTGATTACTACCGGTCTGATCGTGCTCGCGGGTGAAATTACCACCACAGCGGTGGTGGATTATGCGGATGTGGCGCGCCAGACCGTGCGCCGGATCGGTTATAACTCCTCGGATATGGGTTTCGACTGGGCCTCCTGCGCGGTGGTGCAGACCTTGGACAAGCAATCCCCTGATATCGCTCAGGGCGTGGACGAAGGTGCCGGCCTTGACCTCGATCAGGGCGCTGGTGACCAGGGCCTGATGTTCGGCTTTGCCTGTGACGAGACGGATGTGCTGATGCCGACGCCCATCTATTTTGCCCACCGTCTGACCGAGCGGCAGGCGATGGTGCGCAAGGATGGTCGCCTGCCCTGGCTGCGTCCCGATGCCAAGAGTCAGGTGACGGTACGCTATGAAGATGGTCGCCCAGTCGCCATTGATACCGTGGTGCTTTCCACCCAGCATAGCCCGGATATCAGCCATGCAGATCTCGTCGAAGCGGTGCGCGAAGAAATCATCAAGCCCGTCCTGCCCCCTGAGATGATCCATAAGGATACTAAATACCTCATCAACCCCACCGGCCGTTTTGTGATCGGCGGGCCCGTGGGTGACTGTGGTTTGACCGGGCGCAAAATCATTGTGGACACCTACGGCGGTCAGGGTAGCCATGGCGGCGGTGCGTTCTCCGGCAAGGATCCTTCCAAGGTAGATCGTTCCTCTTCCTACGCCGGACGCTATGTGGCCAAAAACATCGTGGCCGCCGGTCTGGCCAGGCGTTGCGAAGTACAGGTGGCCTATGCCATCGGCGTTTCGCAGCCGGTGAGTCTGATGGTGGATACTTTCGGTACCGGAGTGATTGACGACGACCGGATCGCCGCTCTGGTGCGTGAGCACTTTGACCTGCGTCCCAAAGGTATCATCCAGATGCTCGACCTGTTGCGGCCCATTTATGCTAAAACGGCTGCTTATGGTCACTTTGGTCGCGAAGAGCCTGAGTTTACCTGGGAGCGTACTGACAAGGCCGCCGCCTTGCGCGACGCTGCCGGACTGCGGTAAAAATGCCTTAGCGGGGGTTCTCCCCGCTGGAAGATCGGGTCGAGGGGCGCTGCAGTCGTCATGCCTCGCTTTGCCGTCCCGGCTGGATGCTTTCCCGGCCGGAAAGGCGGCGGGGGCGACGATCAGGCTCGACCTATGCTTCCCATCTGTAAAACTGCGCTCGCTTTCATGCTCAAGGAATGACTTACATGAATGCTGTGCTCAAAAGTTCTGCTGATTACAGAGTCGCCGATATTTCCCTTGCTGACTGGGGACGTAAAGAAACCCGCATTGCCGAAACGGAAATGCCGGCACTGATGACCATTCGCCGCAAATATCAGGCGCAGCAACCCCTCAAGGGCGCGCGTATTGCCGGCTGCATCCATATGACCATCCAGACTGCGGTGCTCATCGAAACGCTGGTAGCGCTTGGTGCGGAAGTGCGTTGGTCTTCTTGTAACATTTTCTCCACCCAGGATCAGGCGGCGGCGGCCATCGCGGCGGCGGGTATTCCGGTTTTCGCCTGGAAAGGTGAGACGGAAGACGAGTATTGGTGGTGTGTCGAGCAGACCATCACCGGCCCGGATGGCTGGCGCCCGAACATGCTGCTGGATGATGGTGGTGACCTTACCGGCCTGCTGCACCAGAAATATCCGGAACTGCTGGCCGGTATCCATGGTGTCTCCGAGGAAACCACTACCGGTGTGCATCGCCTCTGGGAAATGGCCAGGGAAGGGAGCCTGAAAATTCCTGCCATCAACGTCAACGACTCCGTGACCAAAAGCAAGAATGACAACAAGTATGGTTGCCGGCACTCGCTCAGTGATGCGATCAAGCGGGCTACCGACCATCTGCTTTCCGGTAAGCGTGCGCTGGTGCTGGGCTATGGCGATGTGGGCAAGGGGTCGGCGGCCTCCCTCCGTCAGGAAGGGATGATTGTGCGCGTTACTGAGGTGGATCCCATTTGCGCCATGCAGGCCTGTATGGACGGTTATGAAGTCGTGTCACCCTATAAAAACGGCATCAACGATGGTACAGATGCCAGCATTGATCGTGATCTTCTGGGCCAGATGGATTTGCTGGTGACTGCTACCGGCAATTTCAACGTCTGTGACGCCGGTATGCTCAAGGCCATCAAGAAGGGTGCCGTGGTCTGTAACATCGGTCATTTTGATAACGAGATCGATACCGTTTTCATGCGCAAAACCTGGGCCTGGGACGAAGTGAAGGCGCAGGTCCACAAGGTCTATCGCGATGCGGCTGCCGGTAAGGCCTTTGATCCTGATAGTGACGACTACCTGATCCTGCTCTCCGAGGGGCGTCTGGTGAACCTGGGCAACGCGACGGGTCACCCCAGCCGAATCATGGATGGTTCTTTCGCCAACCAGGTGCTGGCGCAGATTCATCTGTACGGCGAGCGTTTTGCCGATCTGCCTGCCGCGGAGAAGGCTGGTCACATCTCCGTTACCGTCCTGCCGAAGGCTCTGGATGAAGAAGTAGCGCGCTATATGGTGGAGGGTTTCGCGGGGGTATTGACCCGCCTGACCGACGCGCAGTCCAAGTACCTTGGCGTGTCCGTTGATGGCCCCTTCAAAGCGGATGCGTACCGCTACTAATGGCACATTCCGTCGAGTTCTTTCCCCCTAAAAATGCTGCGGGTGAGGAACGTCTGCGGGAGGCGATAACCGCGCTTCTCCCCTTGGGTCCCGAATATGCTTCGGTGACCTTCGGGGCGGGCGGGTCCACCCGCGAGCGGACCTTTGCTACCGTGACCGCGATCCGTCAGGATTATGATCTGGAGGCGGTGCCGCATCTCTCGTGCATTGGGTCTACGGAAGCCGGGATCCGGGAGATTCTCGAAGATTACCAGAAGCAGGGCATACGCCGCATCGTGGCTTTGCGTGGTGATTTGCCGGAGGGTATGGAGAATCCCGGCCATTTTCAGCATGCCGCAGATCTGGTTGCATTTATCCGTCATTTTGGTGGTTTTGACGTGTATGTGGCGGGCTATCCGGAGATTCATCCCCGGGCGACTTCGGCTCGTGATGATGTGGCACATCTGGTGAGCAAGGTGCAGGCTGGAGCGGATGCGATTATCACCCAGTATTTTTTCAATCCCGATGCCTACCTGCAGTTGCGCGACGAGTTGCAACGGCAGGGGATTGAAGTGCCGGTGGTGGTCGGCGTCATGCCCATCACCAATTTTGAGCAGATATCCCGTTTTTCTGCCATGTGCGGAGCGGACATTCCGCAGTATGTGCGACGACGGATGGAAGCCTACGCTGATGATCTACAATCCCAGTATCAACTCGGAATCGACTTGTTGAGCCGGCAGTGCCAGTTGCTGCTGCGGGAAGGTGCGCCGAGCCTGCATTTTTATACCCTGAATCAGGCTGAGGCGACGGCAGCGATCTGGCGCAATCTCGGCCTTTAGTCATCATTGACGCCATCGTCGGGCCAGCGCGCAGGCTCTGTGGCGGCTTTTATATTGACCAGCGGACGCCCTTTGCTAAACTGACCCAAAGAATGCTTGCTCGCAGAGCGGATCCCTGCAGGTTTTATTCACCAAAGAGGTTATATTCCTATGTCTAAAAAACATCCCGTCGTTGCCGTGACTGGTTCCTCAGGGGCGGGTACCACCACCGTCAAGCACGCCTTCCACGATATTTTCCGGCGCTTGAAAATTGACCCGGTCGTCATTGAAGGTGACAGCTTCCATCGTTACAACCGTACCGAGATGCGCGAAGCCATTGCCAAGGCTGCAGCCGAGGGTAAAACCATCAGCCATTTCGGCCCGGAAGGCAATGATTTTGAAGCGTTGGAGCGTCTGTTCCGCGAGTATGGTGAGAGCGGTCATGGACAGATGCGTTACTACGTCCACGACGAGCCAGAGGCAGAGTTGCGTGGCAGCGCACCAGGTACCTTCACCCCCTGGCAGGATATCCCCTCTGGTACTGATCTGCTGTTTTATGAAGGGCTGCATGGTGGTGTGAAGACAGACGATGTCGATGTGACTAATTACGTTGACTTGTTAGTTGGTGTGGTGCCAGTGGTCAATCTGGAATGGATTCAGAAGATTCACCGTGACAATGCCCAGCGCGGCTACTCTGCCGAGGCGATTGTGGATACCATCCTGCGTCGTATGCCAGATTACATCCACTACATTACCCCGCAGTTCTCACGTGCCCACATCAATTTTCAGCGCGTGCCGCTGGTGGACACGTCCAATCCCTTCATTGCCCGCGATATCCCGACACCGGACGAGAGCATGGTGGTCATCCGCTTCCGGGACCATAAGGAAGAGAATTTCCCTGCTCTCCTGCAGATGTTGCCGGGTAGTTTTATGTCGCGCTCCAATACCTTGGTGATCCCAGGGACCAAGATGGGCTTTGCGATGGAAATCATTCTCGGGCCGCGTATTGAACGGATGCTGGAGGATATGCATCACCCTATCTGAGGGGGTTGCAGGCTTCGCCTGTGACGGATGATGATCCCGTGGTGGCGGCAGCC
>NZ_DAHVHY010000076.1 GCF_027322205.1 Acidithiobacillus sp. | reverse complement strand
CGGCGGGTATATGGGTCTGTAGCCATTGTGCAGTGGCAGGCATCACCTGCATCAGCCCTTGTGCGCCGACGTCGGACTGGATGCCGAATGCAAAACCGGATTCCTGCCGGATTAAACCGGCCAGAAAGGCGCGACGTAAACCGGTTTGGGCTGCGGCAGCGCTGATCTCCTGTGCATAGGGGAGCACATAGCCCTGTTGCCAGTCTTTACCCCCGCGAATCAGACTACTGGCATGAATGCCCAGCAGCCATGCCGCATGATGAAAAGCCACCTGGGCCGCCGCTTTAATCTCCGGCGCCCCATCCAGCCCCTTCAAAAATTGGTCCCATTCAGCGAGGGCGTCGTAATAGAGACCGAGTTGATAGAGTGTGATTGCCGTCCGCTCGGGAACCTCTTCATCAGGTGCGGCGCCTGCTCCGGTCAGTGCGGATGGGTCGCCAGGCTTTAACACCAATGGCCTGTTGAGGGTCGCCATCGCTAGCTGTCCGTAATAAGTCCACGGGGATTCCAGAGCCGCCAGCAAGACATGAGCAGTCTGTGTATGTCCGAGTTGCAGCAGCGCGACTGCGAACCAGAACTGCCACTGCCGCTGTCTGCGTTGGGCGGCGTCCATCTGCTGCGTGGCCTGCTCCACCATGCTCCAGTCCCCGTCGCGTAAGGCGGTGCGCACCATCCAGGCCAGCAGTCGGGGCCGGGGACGAAATTGCGGATCGGCGGCGTAGGCTTGGGCGTACCAGTGTCCGGATTCGGAACGAAAGGACAACGTCGCATGGTAGGCACTGTTATAAAGCACCAGTGACTTGGCAGCGGCAGAGAGAACGCCAAGGGTTCGCACAAACTGCGCGGCCTGTGCAGGATGAGTAACAGCGAGGCGCAGCAGGGCGAGTGTCAGCAGATGGGTCTGGCCAGTTGGCCAGTTGTTGCTGCCATATTGCTGAATCTGATGGGAGATCCACGCGACAGGCGCCGTTACCGTCTGCGCAAGCTGGCCGGATTGTGCCTCAGGTAAAAAAGGCGCAAAGCGCAGTGCAGCGTTAAACGCGGAAGCCTCGTACATTTGTTGCAGGCGTTGCCATAGTTCTGGCGGCGTGATTTGCCCCTGTTTCAGATACACGCGCGCCATGGCGTTGCACGCATGATCATTCGCTGCGGCACTGCGCCAGAGGAAGAATGGGGCAATCACCGTGCTGGTGCTGAGCTGTGGATCCCGTGCTGCATCACAGCGCAAACCGATCGAATCGGGGACGCTGCCGGCCTGATAGACTTGAGTAAAGTCTGACCAGTCTTTGCGCTGTGCGAGTTCTGACAGCCACTGGCGGCGCAACAAATGATGTGCTACTCCGCTCGGATAGCGCTCCGCATAGCGTTGATACTGGTCTTGGGTCATGGTTTTGAGGCGGGGTTGCAGAGACCAGTACCCTACCCATGGCCCCATGTAGGTATTTTCTAATTCAGGCAGCGCGTTGGCGGCAGGCCGATAATTACCCTGAGCGAAAGCGATTGCCGCCGAGTTCAGGAGTTGCTCCTGAACGGCGTCGAGGGTGTCGGCTGTCGCGACTGCCATACCGTAACTCACCAACAATATCAGCGGCATCAAGACCACTGCAGAGCGCAGAAGGCGCATTTTTAAGACTGCTTCAAACGCAGCCATCGACTGAGGTGCTTGGTGACGGAAGCAAGCCGCTTAGGGTGATCTTTAGCCAGGGGACCGACATGCAAATTAAGGGGTTCGCAATGATCTTTGCCATGGCATATCACGCCATGCGATTCGCAATTGGCACCTGCTTGCTGAAGAATGGCGATCATTTTCGCTTCCAGTTCGGCATTGCAGTGGCCATCGTACTGAATCAGCATCAACTGTTTCTCAGGGAGGAATTCCAGATGTCCACCCATCGCCTCGAAGGCCCGAAGGTCTTCTATCGCCGACTCGGTCACTCCGTGGAGGGCGCCGCTGATGATGAAACGCTCCCGCCGCTTATCTTCTGTCCGTGCTGCTTTCATACGTCTTAATCCCCAGAGTTTGCCGACGAAATCAGATGGTTGCCGCAGAGAAACTCAGTAAGCCGCTATAATGCCACCAAGCGTGCCATTCAGGAAGCGTCGCGGCTCGTCTGCCTCAGCGCCGGGTTTCGGGCAGTGGCGCGAGAAGAGAGGCAAGATCGTCAGGACCGAAACGGAGCTTTTCTTTCTGCGCCTTTTCCAGCACGCCGGCGGCGAGGATGGCCTTTTTCTCCTGTAACGCCAGGATTTTTTCTTCAATACTTCCGGCAACAATCAGCTTGTAAACAAAAACCTGACGTTTCTGGCCGATGCGGTGGGCGCGATCAGTGGCCTGATTTTCGGCGGCGGGATTCCACCATGGGTCATAGTGAATCACGGTGTCTGCCGCCGTGAGGTTGAGGCCGACACCGCCCGCCTTGAGGCTGATCAGGAAGAGCGGCACTTCACCGCGCTGAAAGCGGTCGATGGGCGTCTTGCGATCCTGGGTGCTGCCGGTGAGCAGCACGTAAGGGATATGCATCTTGTCGAGGCGTGCACTGATCAGGGCAAGCATCTCGGTGAATTGTGAAAACAGCAGAATCTGGCGACCTTCCGCCAGCAACTCCGGAATCATCTCCATGAGCAGCGACAGTTTGGCGCTGTCCTGTACTTTACGCGCCTTCTCGCTCTTGAGCAGGCGCGGGTCACAGCAGACCTGACGCAGCTTGAGCATGGCGTCGAGGATGACGATCTGGCTGCGTTGAAAACCTTTGGCGGCGATTTCCTGGCGGATGCGTTCATCCATGGCACTGCGCACGGTTTCATAAAGGTCGCGCTGAGCCCCGTCGATGTCCATGGAGCGGATGATGATGGTCTTCTCGGGGAGTTCTTTGGCGACTTCTTCCTTGCGGCGGCGCAGGATGAAGGGACGCACCCGACGGGCCAGTAAATCCAGACGTTCAGCATCTCCGTGGCGTTCGATGGGGCCGCGCCAGACCCGTTGGAAGCTGCGTGAGTCGCCGAGAAAGCCGGGCAGAAGGAAGTCGAATTGCGCCCAGAGTTCGCCGAGGTGGTTTTCCAGCGGTGTGCCGGTGAGGGCGAGTCGATGCCGGGTGGGAATCTCGCGAATAGCTTCGGCGGCACGGCCCTGCGCATTCTTGACCATCTGCGCCTCGTCGAGAATCAGCAGATGAAAACGCTGGTCCTTGAGCGTCTCAATGTCCCGCCAGACCAGCGGATAGGTGGTGAGAATCAGATCATGGTTGGGTATTTCGGCAAAGCGGCTGCTGCGCTCTTTACCGTGCAGGGAGAGTACCCGCAGGTCGGGGGCGAAGCGCTCTGCTTCTTCCCGCCAGTTGTGAATCAGGGAGGTGGGCATGATGATCAGGGCGGGATCGGTCAGGCGGCCGCACTCCTTCTCCAGCAGCAGATGGGCGAGGGTTTGCGCGGTTTTGCCGAGACCCATGTCGTCCGCGAGAATGCCACCCAAATGATGCTCGCGCAGGAATTGCAGCCAGGCGAGTCCATCCTGTTGATAAGGGCGCAGGGGGAGGGCGAAACCTGCGGGCAGGGCGACGGGTGTAATCTCCCCATTCTGGGGCAAGCGCTTGGCCAGGTCGCGCACGGCATCCATACCCTCACTACGCCATTGGCTGTTATCCGCCAACTGGGCGAGACGCGGCGCATCAAAGGCGGACATCCGCAGGGGGCCTGAAGTGCCAAGGCTGAACAGGTCGATGAGGGTGCCGACCAGTGGCTTCAGGCGATCCGCCGTGGTCTGGATGGGGACACCTGCCGAGGTGTGCAGGTGAATGTGTTCATCGTCGGGGATGGTGCTGAGGCCACCCGGATTCAGCCAGCGCGGATCGCGGGTGAAGAGGGCGCCGAGCAGGGGGGCCAGTGCCAATCGCTTGCCGTCCACCACGATGCCGACATCCAGGCCCAGCCAGCCCTCTTCTGCGCCATCCACCTGCATATCCCATTCGTCCACTTGCAGGAAGTAGTGGCGGAAGCCATCAGGCCAGCGCACTTCCCAGCCTTGGTCGCGGAGTGCATCAACGCCCGTCGTCATGAATCCGTCCCAGTCGGCCTCACTGGCCAGGCCATAGATGGGATGCGGCAGCGGCGACAGGCTGTGGAAGATGCTGGCTTTGACGGGCTTCAGGCCGGTTTTACCCAATGCCTGCAGCGCCCGTTTTTCGGCTGCCGTGTCGCGTTTTATGCGGACCATTTCGCCATTATTGAGGGTCTGGATGGCGCTGTCGTCGTCTATGGCGATGTGTGCGGGACCATACACAAAAGCGGGTTGCGCATAGTCGAAGCGGCAGGTAGGGCTCCATTGGCCAGCATAGTTACGGTGCGCCTGAATGCCGAGGAGGGCCAGGGTGTCACACCAGAGCAAGGCTTGCAGCGGCGCAGCAATCTCCCGTATCGCCTGTTCGGGATCGGTCACGGGTATGGGGAGGCCGGGCGCCGACTGTTCCAGCATCTCGCGCAAAAGGCTGGCTTCTTGCGCATTGAGGGGGGGGGCCTGCAACAGATCGCGCAGGACCGTGACCGGCATGTCTGTGTCGATCGGGCCGATTTCCTGGGTTTCTCCATCCAGATACCAGGTGCTATCCAGTGGCAGGTAGCCGCTGGCGGGTGGCGTGCTTTCCAATGCCGGATATTGCTCCCCACCCTTGCTGATTTTCCAGGTCAGCGTGCCGGGCCGGTTGTCGCCCAGTCGCAGGGCCGGGTTGGTCAGTGCATTGCCGAAGAGGCGCCCTGTGCCCGCGAGCAAGGTGAGCACCGCAGCGCCATGGCGGGGGCCGAGATCAAATTCACCGGTTTGGCCGGCGTAAGGGTCTTCCAGCAGCAGGCGCCGCAAGGCCCGTTGGTCCGCTTCATCAATAAAGCTGGGCGGGCGGCGTAAAGCGCCTTCAAAATTGTACCAATGGGTGAGATCGGTACATTCTCCCGTTTTGTTCAGGCGGGCCTTGCGACAACTGAGTACCGGACCCTGATGGCGCCTGTTGTTCAGTTCCAGCAGCCAGTATAGGGCGTAAGTGGTGGTCGGGGGCTTGGATTTGGGTGGATCCAGGTGGGAGCGCAGTTCGCTCAGCCATTGCATCACATGGGGACGCAAAACCGGCGTCGGCGCCGTGTGGCTGCGCTGGGCGAGCAGGGCGAGCAGCACTGCCGTGACATGCTTGCAGCGACTGCCCACCGGGCAGGTACACAGGGTCACCAGGTGCCCCTGGCTGAGGTGAATGTCTACCCGGTACGGCTTGCGTGCTGTGCCCTGTACCAGGGCGCTGAGGTCGGTGCCGCCGCGCTGCTCCAGATGGCTGATGGACTTCTGGTAAGGTTGGGCCTTGCGAATCTCCAGGTCACCCAGCCAACTGCGGATGTTTTCATAGCTGTACGTCTCCAGCGTGGGCATCGTGCTGGCATCGCGGTGCCAGTTCATCCAGTCGTTCTTGGTGGGCATGGGTTTGCTCGGTGGTGTAAGCATTATCAGGAAATGCGCCCGGACGACGCCGCAGCACAAACCGTAGATAGTACACAGTCGAAGGGTAGGAGGGGAAGCCGTTCGATCTGGTCCGCCAGTATCCCCGCCAGCGCCTTGTCGTTATCATGAGCGAAATGGCGGACACAGAGAGGCAGGCGATGGCGGCTTTTGGGACGAGTGGGTTGCGGGGTCTGGTGGTAGAGCTTACGGATCAGGTCGTTTATGTACACACCCGGGCCTTTCTGCGTTATCTTGCGGAAATCGGCGAGTTTCGTGCCGGGGATGCGGTGATACTGGGCGGCGACCTGCGTCCCAGCACGCCGCGGATGCTGGCCGCGGCCTGGGCTGCTGTCCTCGCGGAAGGCGGGCAGCCGGGCTTTGCCGGATATCTCCCCGCACCGGCACTGGCTTTCGCGGGGCTGACGGCGGGGGTACCATCGCTGATGGTCACCGGCAGTCATATTCCGTTTGATCGCAACGGCATCAAGTTTAACCGCCCACATGGGGAATTGATGAAGGCCGATGAGGCAGGGATCCTGCGTCAGGATATGACGGTGGATGCAGCCCTTTTCGACGACGCGGGCGCGCTGCGCAAGTTACCTGTTTTGCCCGCTGCCGATCCGCGCTGGCTGACGCTCTATCAGCAGCGTTACCAGGATTTTTTCGGCGCGGACAGCCTTGCCGGATGGCGACTGGGCGTCTACCAGCACTCTGGCGTCGCCCGTGATCTGCTGGTGACGCTGCTGGAGTCGCTGGGTGCCGAGGTGCTGCCCCTGGACCGCTCTGCGGATTTTGTTGCCCTGGACACCGAGGCCCTGCGCCCCGAAGACACGGTTCTGGCGCAGCGTGCGGTGGCTGAGCACCATCTCGATGCGCTCCTGACTACGGACGGCGACGCTGACCGTCCTATGATCGCTGACCATGAAGGCCGCTGGTGGCGCGGTGATGTGCTGGGGATTCTGACGGCCCACGCCTTGGGCGCCCATACGGTAGCCACGCCGGTAAGCAGCAACACGGCGCTGGAGTTGTCCGGCTTTTTCCCGGAAATCCGGCGCACCCGGATTGGCTCCCCTTATGTCATAGCGGCGATGCAGGTCGCTTTGCAGGAAGGACAGGCGCCGGTCTGCGGTTATGAAGCAAACGGTGGCTTTCTGCTGGGCAGCCCGATCACCCGGAATGGCCACACCCTGGCGGCACTCCCCACCCGCGATGCGATTCTACCCATGTTGACGGTGCTCACGGCGGCGAAGGAGCGGGGCGTTCCCCTGGCGAATTTGCTGGCCGATCTGCCGCCCCGTTTTACCGCCAGTGACCGTTTGCAGGACTTTCCCACGGCGCTGAGTCAGCGCTACCTGGATGCTTTTCGCGGCGAGGACAAGGCGGCCAATCTCGCGGCTTTCAACACGGCCTTCGGAGAAATCGCGGGTGACGCGCAGCACATGGATCTGACGGACGGCATCCGGGTGACCCTCGCGCAGGGTGGCATCATGCATCTGCGACCTTCCGGTAACGCACCTGAACTGCGTTGTTACACGGAGGCCGATAGTACGGAGCAAGCCGAAACCATGCTGTGTGCTGCCTTACGGATTATGGATGGCTGGCGTGTCTGAGCGGCGGGTGCGGCGCATCTCTTTTCCACGCGTCTGGTGGGTGTACATCGGCACCGGCCTGATTATTGCGGACCTGCTGCTCATGGTGCTGCGCTATCTGGGCGTGGTGTTCAAGACTAACGCCGTGGCGGAACTGGCGGTCCACCATGGCGTCGATGCCGAGGCGCAAGGCCTGCTGCATCTGGCGAATGTGTTGAATATGGTTCACTGGAAATGGATCGGCGAAATTTTCCTGGTCGGCGTTGTTTTACTCTTTATCGGAATGTGGAAACCCTTTTACCGAAAAAAATAATTCCGCCCATCTTCAGCCGGTGCCCTGACTGCGCAGATAATCCTCATAGGTGCCCTTGAAGTCCTGGATGCCCTGCGCGGTAAATTCGATAATGCGGGTGGCCAGTGACGAGACAAACTCCCGGTCGTGACTGACAAAAAGCAGAGTTCCGTCGTATTTCTCCAGGGCCGAGTTGAGAGACTCGATGGATTCCATATCCAGATGGTTGGTCGGCTCATCGAGAATCAGCACATTGGGTTTCTGCAGGGTGAGCTTGCCGAAGAGCATCCGGCCTTTTTCGCCACCGGAGAGCACCTTGACCGAACGATTGACCTGATCCTGCCCGAAGAGCAAACGGCCCAGTACACCACGGATCACCTGGTCATCATCGCGCTCACCGCGCCACTGGCACATCCAGTCGAAAAGCGTCATGTCTACCGCAAATTCCGGGGCATAATCCTGGGCGAAGTAGCCGATCCGCGCATTTTCCGCCCATTTTATTTCACCGGCATCCGGTGTTAATTCACCTACCAGACAGCGCAACAAGGTGGTTTTGCCCAGACCATTGGAGCCGATAATGGCAAGCCGCTCGCCCGCCTCCACATGTAGGCGCATTTTGTGAAACAGGCGCAGATCGCCAAAGGATTTGCTCAGGTCCTTCCCATCCAGGGCATTGCGATAGAGTTTGCGTTCCTGATTGAAGACCAGGTAGGGATTTTGCCGACTGGAAGGCTTCACCTCTTCGAGCTGGATTTTCTCTAACTGGCGGGCGCGGGAAGTCGCTTGCTTGGCCTTGGAAGCATTAGCGGAGAAGCGGCTCACAAAGCCCTGCAACTCGGCCATCTTCTCTTTTTTCTTGTCATTATCGGCGAGCAACTGATCCCGCACCAGGGTTGAAGCCTGCATATATTCATCATAATTGCCGGGATAAATGCGTAACTCGCCATAATCCAGGTCAGCCATGTGGGTACAGACGCTATTCAGAAAATGGCGGTCATGAGAAATGATGATGATGGTACTGCTGAGGTTGTTGATAAGATCTTCCAACCACTGAATGGTATGAATATCGAGGTTGTTGGTCGGTTCATCCAGCAGCAGAATATCAGGGTCGGCAAAAAGCGCTTGCGCCAGCAACACCCGCAGTTTCCAGCCCGGCGATACCGCCGCCATCAACCCGCCGTGCTGCTCCAGCGGAATACCCACACCACTCAGCAATTCACCGGCGCGGGACTCAGCTGCATAGCCGCCCAACTCGGCGAACTCACCCTCTAAATGCGCCACTTCCATCCCTTCTTCGTCGGTCATCTCCGGCAGGGCATAAAGGCGATCGCGTTCCTGTTTGACACGCCAGAGTTCGGCATGGCCCATAATGACCGTGTCCAGCACGGTGCACTCTTCAAAGGCAAACTGATCCTGCCGCAGCTTGCCGAGACGCTCGCCGCTACTCAGGCTGACGTGTCCGGAGCTGGGCTCCAGATCGCCACCGAGAATCTTCATCAGCGTCGTTTTGCCGCTGCCATTGGCACCGATAAGGCCATAGCGGTTGCCATTGCCGAACTCGACAGAGACGTTTTCAAAGAGGGCCTTGGCCCCGAATTGCATGGTGAGGTTGGCGGTGCTGAGCAAGATCGACTCCGGATAATCGGTAGCTGGGGCTGATAACGGGCGCGATGATAACATTGATTCGCTTGGCGCGTCCTTACTATTCGATCAGCAGGGTGGCGTATGGATAGCTTTTAACACAGGATTTAGTATCCTCTACAGATACCCATAACATGACAAGCCCGCTCAATTGACCCTTTTGACACCCTACCAAAGCCAATACTATGCATGGCTGCTGACCCGACGGGCGGCCGGCGATACCGTAGACTCACTGGCCTCCACGTTGGTGGATGCACAGGTCGATCTCAATCCGCATCAGGTGGATGCAGCGCTTTTTGCGTGTAAAAACCCGCTTTCGCGCGGGGTTATTTTGGCAGATGAGGTGGGTCTGGGTAAAACTATTGAAGCCGGACTCGTCATTTCTCAGCGCTGGGCGGAACGGCGAAGATGTATCCTTATCATTGTTCCGGCGAATTTGCGCAAGCAGTGGCACCAAGAACTGCAAGATAAATTCGGGTTGCAGGGGCTGATTCTCGAAGCCAAGAATTATAATACCCTGCGCAAGGCTGCAGTCGTCAGTCAGGAGCGCCAAAACCCATTTCTGATGTCATTCGGTCCGG
>NZ_DAHVHY010000075.1 GCF_027322205.1 Acidithiobacillus sp. | reverse complement strand
ATGAGTTGCGCAAAACCGACGCCTACTGGCGAGCCAGTCTCTATCTGTGCCTGGGAATGCTGTACCTCAGGAGCAACCCATTGCTCAGGACGCAACTCACCCTGGAGCATATCAAGCCAAGACTGTTGGGCCACTGGGGATCAGACGCTGGCCAGTGCTTCACTTATATTCACTTTAACCGGCTGATCAAAAAATACGATCTGAATGCGATCTACATCTCCGGCCCCGGTCACGGCGCACCGGCGGTACTGTCCCAGGCGTATCTCGAAGGAACCTACTCCGAGATTTATCCGGACATCCGTGAAGATCTGACAGGCATGCAGCGCTTCTTCAAGCAGTTTTCCTTTCCCGGAGGCATCGGTAGCCACGCGACTCCGGAAACACCCGGCAGCATTCATGAGGGCGGCGAACTTGGTTACAGTATTTCTCATGCTTTCGGCTCGGTCTTTGACCACCCGGACCTGATCACCCTGGTGATGGTCGGCGATGGCGAGGCGGAGACCGGACCATTGGCCACCAGTTGGCATAGCAACAAATTCCTCAATCCGATTACCGACGGGGCGGTCCTGCCGGTGCTCCATCTCAACGGCTATAAAATCAACAACCCCACCATTCTGGCGCGCATCAGTCGTGCGGAATTGGCGGCGCTATTCGTCGGTTATGGATATACCCCTTACTTCGTGGAAGGCAGCGATCCAGAGAGCATGCATCAGGCGATGGCCGCCACCATGGAACACTGTGTCCTGGAGATTCGCAAGTTCCAGGAAAAGGCCCGGCAGACCGGTGCGGCTTATCGCCCCCGCTGGCCGATGATCATTCTTCGAAGTCCCAAAGGCTGGACAGCCCCCCGGAAGGTGGACGGGCACTATCTGGAAGGTTTCTGGCGAGCCCATCAAATCCCCCTCCCGGACGTGGCCACCAACCCGGCCCATCTGACCCTGTTGGGATCATGGATGCGCAGCTACCAACCGGAAAAACACTTTGATGCGCAAGGGCGACTGATCCCTGAATTGCAAGCTTTGGCGCCCAAGGGGCGGCGGCGCATGAGTGCCAACCCCGTGGCCAATGGGGGTCTGCTGCGCCGCCCTCTGGATATGCCTGACTTCCGCACGTTCTCCGTGGAGATCGAAAAAGCCGGAGGAACCCAGACTGGCAATGTACCCACTCTTGGCAATTTCCTTCGGGAGGTCATGCGGCTGAATATGCAGAACTTCCGCGTCTTCGGACCGGACGAAACCCAATCCAACAAACTCGAAGCCCTTTATGCGGTCACCCAAAAAGTCTGGCTCGGGGAATATTTCCCGGAAGATGCCGACGGCGGCGAACTGGCCTTGCAGGGACGGGTCATGGAAATGCTCAGCGAGCATACGATAGAAGGCTGGCTGGAAGGTTATCTGCTGAGCGGGCGGCACGGCTTCATCAATAGCTACGAGCCGTTCATCCACATCATCGATTCCATGTTCAACCAGCACGCCAAATGGCTGGAAAAATGTAACGCACTACCCTGGCGGGCCGATGTGGCGTCACTCAACCTGCTGATGACCGGACTGGTCTGGCGGCAGGACCACAATGGTTTCACGCATCAGGATCCCGGTTTTCTTGACGTGGTGGCTAACAAAAGCCCCAGCGTGGTACGCATCTATCTCCCGCCGGATGCCAACTGCCTGCTTTCCGTCGCCGATCACTGCCTGAAAAGCGTCAATTATGTCAATGTGATCGTCGCGGACAAGCAAAAGAATCTGCAGTACCTGGACATGGAGGCGGCCGTAGCACACTGCACAAGAGGCGCCGGCATCTGGAGCTGGGCGAGCAATGACCAAGGGGTTGAACCTGATGTGGTCATGGTGAGTTGCGGTGACGTGCCGACTCTGGAGTCTCTGGCTGCCACCGCCTTACTGCGTCAACACGTGCCCGACATCAAGGTTCGATTCGTGAATGTGGTGGACTTGTTCAAATTGGTACCACATACCGAACACGCACACGGGATGACGGATCGTGAGTTCGCGGCGCTGTTCACTTCCAGCCAGCCGGTGATCTTCAATTTCCACTCTTACCCGTGGCTCATCCACCGATTAACCTACCGGCGACCCGGACAGCACCATATTCATGTGCGCGGTTACAAAGAGAAAGGCAATATCAACACCCCCCTGGAACTCGCGATCCTGAATCAAACGGATCGTTTCAGCCTGGCCATTGACGCCATTGACCGGATACCCCGCCTCTGCGACACGGGGTCCAGTGTGCGCGAGACACTGCTTGATCAACAGTTCGCCTGTAAGAACCATGCCTACGAATTTGGGGTAGATCGACAGGATATCATTGATTGGAAGTGGCCTTGAATTACTTGCCCAATCCGTTGCCTACCGCGCTGGTCCAGGCTTGTGTTCTCATTTGCACGGGATCCCACGGACTACTGAATGGCGGCGTATAGCTGAGGTCGAGATCATTCAGCCCCTCGACGCCCATGCCATGGAAAAGCGCCGTTGCGAAGGCATCGATGCGTTTCGACACGCCCAACCGCCAGTACCGAGGATCTGCGTCCCGAGAAGACGACCAGTGCGGCGATCACCGGTTACCCGGATACGGAGCTTCTGCGCGCCGGGGTAATAGGCCTTGTGATCCCAGGTTTCGGTCTCGACAGTCACGGGATCAAATCCGCAGCGCGCTTCGGTTTCGCGCAAACTCGTCCGCACGATCGCCAACTCGAAGACCTCGACCGTCTGAGTGACGACCGAACCCGCGAAGAGGCGCTCCCCGCCAACCGCGTTCTCGCCGGCCAGACGCCCCTGCTTGTGTGCGGTCGTGCCAAGCGGCAGATACGCTGGCCGTTGCAGTATCCGGTGCCAAGTCTCTGCACAGTCGCCAGCGGCCCATATGACTCACGAGCGTGACCTCGATCCCCCGATGCCATAGTGCGTCGGCCATCTCGACGCCGAATAGCCCGCGCCAACAATGATGACGGAGCGCACCCCGCGCTCCGTGAGACGATTCTGGACAGCGAAGCCGTCCGCCATGGTATGCAAAAAATACACGCCGGGGAGGTCGAGGCCAGACAAGCCTTTAGGGCGGGATGGCACGGCACTGGTCGCGATCACCAGGCGGTCATAGCGCAACGTCCGCAGGCTGTCGTTGGGTCCGCGGACTACCTCGACCGTCTTGGCCGCTGGATGAACGGCCACGGCGCGATGGTTCGTCAGGATTTCGATGCCCTCGAACGCGGTGCGGTGGGCGAGCTGCCGGTGATCCGGCGTCTCGCCGCTGAGATAAAAAGGCAGGCCGCAGATGCTGTAGTTCGGGTACTCGTCGGTCAGCAGAACCGATATTTCGGCGGAAGGATCCTTCTCGCGCGCCCGGAGCGCCGCGCTGATGCCGGCGTCGCTGCCGCCGATGACGAGAAGGCGGATCATGGCACGACCCTTCGCGGCAGGGACATCCCCGGTCGGTGATTGCGGGGAACGGGGTTCATTCCTCACCCACCTTCAAACGATTCGCTCCTTCCGGGTGCTTGGCTGCCCACTTCAGGAGGTCGTGACGGGATAGCATGCCGACCACCCGACCGTTTTGCAGGACCGGGAGGGACACGATATCGAAGTCAACCAGCAGTTGGGCTGCCATGACGATATCCGTGTGCGGCTCCACGCTGTGGACGTCATCTGTCATCACCTCCATGGCGGTGCGGTCCTGGTCTTTGTCGGTTTCCTCTGGGTGCCGCCGGAAGACGGATTTGTAGAAGTTTTCCTTCCATATCGACGTGCGGGGGCCCAACGTCTCGTCGGCGGCACGATAAATGAGATCCCCCGCCGTGATGATGCCTCGCATTTGTCCCTCCCAGTCGACTACCGGTACCCCGTTGATTCGGTGTTCCAGCAGTAGCCGGGCGATCTCCGCCACCGGGGTCTGCGGCGCAACGGTAATTGGATTTCGTGTCATGAGTTGCTCTACGTTCATTTCGCCTACTCCTCTCTACCCTATGCTTGTCGGCCCTCGGGTCCGCTCATTTATGGTCACGACGCCGGATTCAGCAGCGAGCGCAAGTGGTCTATACCCACCGGCTCCTCTGTCTGCATAGGCACCAGGGCGATGCGTTTGGCGTAGCGGGTGCGAACCGCCTCGATCTGGGCTACCTCCAGCGCGGCGCGCTGTTTCAGCAGGGGGGACGTAGTGGGCGTAGCAGCCAGGCTGTTGTTGATGACCCAGGCCCACGGCTCGATGCCTGCGCGACGCAGGTCTTCCTGCAACTGCGCGGCCTCCAGGACCGGAGTGGGTTCCGGCAGGGTCACGATCAACACCATCGTCTGTTCCGGGTCCTGCAACTGCATCATCGGCGTCGTGTAATGCATCTGCGGATCGACGAGGTGGCGGGTCACTTCGCGATGATAGGCCCCGGTGGCATCCAGCAGCAGCAGGGTATGCCCGGTCGGTGCGGTGTCCATCACCACGAATTGCTTGCCGGCCTCATGGATGACGCGCGAGAACGCCTGGAACACCGCGATTTCTTCCGTGCAGGGCGAGCGCAAGTCTTCTTCCAGCATGGCACGGCCTTCGGCATCCAGGTCTTGGCCTTTGGTGTCCAGCACATGCTGGCGATAACGCTCGGTCTCCGCCTCTGGGTCAATGCGGCTGACTTCCAGATTGCCCAGCGAACCGGCCAGCGTGTCGGACAGGTGTGCGGCGGGGTCGGAGGTGGTCAGGTGAACGGGCAGGCCACGTTCGGCCAGTGCCACCGCCACTGCAGCCGCCAGGGTGGTTTTGCCGACTCCGCCCTTGCCCATCATCATGATCAGGCCGTGCCCCGTTCCAGCGATCGCTTCAACCAGCGTCGACAACTGCGGAAGGTCAACGCATTTGGTGGGCGCAGCGCTACCGGTGGGGGCGCTCTCGTCTTGATCAGAGAACAGACTGCACAGCGCCTCGACGCCGACCATGTTGAAGGCCTTGAGCGGCAATTGATCGACAGGCAGGTCGCGCAGCGCGGCGGGCATGTTGGCTATGGCCGCCTGTTCGCGGTGACGTATGGCAGCGGCCAGCGTGTCGTAGGCGGCTTCGCTTGCCGGCAGCACACCGTTGATGAGCAAGTTCTGCCGGATCAGACCGATGGCCGCCAGTTCCTGGTGGGTGCGCGCGACCTCGTCCAGCGTGGTTTTCTGCGCGCGGGTGACCAGTATCAGGCGCGTGCGTTCGGGGTCGGACAGCGCCTTGACCGCTTCGGCATAGCGCTGGCGTTGCTTATCCAGGCCCGCCCGTGGACCAAGGCAAGACGCGCCTTCCGGATTTTTCTCAATGAAGCCGCTCCACGCGCCGGACAATTGCAACAGACGAATGGTATGGCCAGTCGGCGCCGTGTCGAAGATGACGTGATCGTAGTCGGCCGTCAGTGTCGCATCGGTCAGCAAAGCGGTGAATTCGTCGAAGGCCGCGATTTCGGTGGTGCAGGCTCCGGAGAGCTGTTCTTCGATGCCTTTGACCACGGCGTCCGGCAGCGCGCCGCGCACCGGACCCACGATACGCTCCCGGTACTCTTGTGCCGCCTGTTGCGGATCGATTTCCAGGGCGAATAGCCCGGGTACCGCAGAAATGGCGGTGATTTTATTGCCGATGGCCTGATTGAAAACCTGACCGACGTTGGACGCTGGGTCGGTGCTCACCAGCAAGACCTTCTTGCCCAATCGAACCAGATGGATGGCCGAGGCACAGGACAGCGACGTTTTACCAACGCCACCCTTGCCAGTGAAAAACAGAAAGGTGGGCGGGTTTTGTAGGAAAAGCATGCCGAAGTCCTCGTTGAAGCATACGCCAATGATGGACCGTTCAGCAGGTGCCGCTGCCACCGCAACAGCCGCCAGAAGGGCTTTTCATGGCGGGCGCCGCCGCCAACCCGGCCCAGCGGACCAGTTCCTCACGGGTCGGATAACGCCCGGCCAGGGCGATCTCCCCTTCCACCAAGATCAGCGGCAATGCTTCGGCGCCAGAACGATCCAAAAACTGTTTCACCACGGGATTGTTGACAAAGGCCATGGGTTCCTGACTGAGGTTGTAGCGTACCAGCTCGATTTTCTGGCCTTTCGCCCAGTCCGCGTCAGCAGAAAAGCGTACCAGCGCAGGATCTATGGTCGGACCGCATACGCCCGTACTGCAGCACATGGCGGGATCATAAACACGGATTTTGGGCATGATAAAGTCTCCTGAAAGGATGGATGCCGTCTGAAAAGTTACTGTTCACCGATGCGCGCCAGTTCGGCTTGAAGGGCCACGTCGCCACTTTCTTCCCACTGGGTCCAAGGCAGGGCCAGAAAGGCTTCGATCCGACGACGCAGGATCTGGTAGGCGGTGGTGAAGGCCGCCTCGATCTCCGCCTCGCTACCTGTTGCCTTGGCGGGATCTTCCACGCCCCAATGAGCGCGGATCACCGGGCCGAGATAGGCGGGACAGGTCTCACCAGCGGCGCTGGCGCAGACGGTGATGACGATGTCCGGTGTTTTTTTGATATCGTCCCAGGACTTGCTGTACAGACCTTCGGTGCTAAACCCTTCACGTTGCAGCAGGGCCAAGGCACGCGGATGCACATACCCGGTCGGATGACTACCGGCACTGATGGCGTGCATGGCCGGTCCGGCCAAGGCATTGAAGGTGACTTCGGCGAGAATGGAACGGCAGGAGTTACCGGTGCAGAGAAAAAGAATTTCCGGGGTTTTCATCGCTGGTTTCCTTGGCGGACAGAAGAAGAGATGGTTTCACGGGGTAAGGCGCAATCCTGGGTACCGCGACAGCAGTTTTCGGTGAGATAGGCCACCAATGCCCGCACCACGGGCATGGCCGCACGGTAGCGCTGATAACGCCCTTCGCGCTGTACGGTCACGAGGCCCGCATGCTGGAGATTTTTCAGATGAAAGGAGATACCGTTGTGCGGTTGCCCCAAGTGTTCGGCGATGTCGCCGGACACCAGACCCGTCGGTTCCTGTTCGACCAATAGACGAAAGATCTCCAGACGCACCGGGGAGGCCAAAGCCTCCAGGCGGGTGACAATATCTGCAGGGTCTTGAAATGTTTCCATGGCACCATCCGCGAATGTTTCTTGTAGTATTGACAAGAATGCCACGCTCGTCAAGACTATGGTCTGCGTTTCGTTCTGGAGCCTGTGCAAACATGCTGGCCATCGCCATATTTCTCGTCACCCTGATTCTCGTCATCTGGCAACCCAAAGGTCTCAGTATCGGCTGGAGTGCTATGGGCGGGGCCGTCGTGGCGCTGGCCACTGGCGTCATCACCTGGAGTGACATTCCCATTGTCTGGCACATTGTCTGGGACGCCACCTTCACCTTTGTGGCACTGATCATTATCTCTCTGATTCTCGATGAGGCAGGTTTTTTTCATTGGGCAGCCCTGCACGTGGCCCGCTGGGGCGGCGGTCACGGGCGCTTGCTGTTTCCGCTGATTGTCGTGCTGGGTGCCGCCATCGCGGCGGTGTTCGCCAATGACGGTGCAGCGTTGCTCCTCACCCCGATCGTCATAGCCATTTTACTGCGTCTGGACTTCACGCCGGCGGCCACCTTTGCCTTCGTGATCGCCACAGGTTTCGTGGCCGATACCACCAGCCTGCCACTGATGATTTCCAATCTGGTGAACATTGTCAGTGCCAATTATTTCAACATCAGCTTTGATCGTTATGCGACGGTGATGGTACCCGTGGATCTGGTGGCTCTGGCGGCGACGCTGGCCGTGCTCTGGCTCTATTTCCGGCGTTCGGTACCGCGCCGGTACCCGACCCGGGATCTGCCCGAGCCCATGTTGGCCATCAAGGATCACCTAGTTTTCCGCGCCAGTTTTCCGGTGCTGATCCTGCTGCTGATCGCCTATTTCGTCACCGCCCAGTGGCGGATCCCAGTTTCCGTGGTGACGGGCACCGGCGCGCTGATTATGCTGGCTTTGGCCGGTCGCTGGCTGCAGGGCGGGCGGGGGGCGCAGATTCCGATGCGGAAAGTACTCCAGGATGCGCCCTGGCAGATCGTCGTGTTTAGCCTGGGGATGTATCTGGTGGTCTACGGGCTGCGTAATGCCGGGCTCACGAATTATGTAGCCATGGCCCTGCACTGGTTCGGCAACCACGGCGTGCTGGCGGCGGCGCTGGGGACGGGCTTTCTGGCGGCCTTACTGTCTTCCACCATGAACAATATGCCGGCGGTACTCGTAGGCGCGCTCGCCATTCATCAACTCCCGGTAACGACCGCCCCTCTGCTGCGGGAGATCATGGTTTACGCCAACATCATCGGCTGTGACCTCGGCCCCAAGTTTACCCCCATCGGCAGCCTGGCTACCCTGCTCTGGCTGCATGTGCTGAGCCGTAAAGGCATGACCGTCACCTGGGGACAGTACATGAAAACCGGGCTGCTGATCACCCCACCGGTGCTGCTGGTCACCCTGCTGGCACTGGCCTGGTGGTTACCTTTGGCTTAAGGAGAAGAAGGCCATGTCGGGGGTGTAAGCCCAAACTAGATTTATAACCGCCATTACAGCAATCGAGTGGCCCAAAATCAACCTTAAACCCAGAGCCTGGCTGCCATCAGCAGTATGACGATCACCATCATCACCTTGATCCACAGTTCTCCGCGTCGGCTCACCGTAAGTCTGGCAGCCAACCGCGCGCCTATCATGCCGCCTATGGCGATGACCAAGCCGAGTCCCCAGTGAACCTGACCCATCCAGGCGAAGATAAGGAGGGTAGGCAATGTGTACAACGTGATAATAAGGGTTTTGTAAGCATTCACTTGCGCTAAGTTCTTGGTGAGCAAATGGCGCAGGGCAAGGATGAAGAGGAAACCGATACCGAGCTGCATAAAGCCACCATAAAAACCCAGCCCCAGCATGGTGGGATACAGCCATGGTGACGCCATGCCATCGGGACGTGTATCTTTTTCTGTGGCCCTCGTTGAAAAAAACAGGCTGACTGTACAGAGCACCAATACAATCACCAAAATGCGCTGAAACCAGAGATTGCCAATATGAACACTCGCAATGGCACCAAGGATAGCTCCCGGCAGTGTCCACAGGGCCAGTTTCATCCCTTTTTTCAAATCCACCAAGTTATGGTGGTAGAAGGTGCGAGCGGCAGTAAGATTTTCCAAAAGGATGCTGATGCGGTTGGTGCCGTTTGCGGTGATGGGGTCGAGGCCCACGAAGATGAGTACCGGCAGGGTCAACATGGATCCAGCACCGGCCAGGACGTTGATAAACCCGGCCCCCACCCCGGCGGTAAACAATGCAGGGATGAGCCACCATTCCGTGGTTACCGATTGCAGCGTAGGCAAGTGTCAGCCGTGAATAGACTTGACGTAAAGGTCATGCGACTGGCCCTGTTAAATGGTACGTGGGCCGGTGTCACCCAATCTCCTGACTTGAAGAGATTGCTGTTTGTTCGTCCAGCGTATGACTCCAGAGGTCATGGCTCGACTGTCCAGTCACCTTCGACGGAAACAGCACGGGACACCGTCTGGAATACCGCACTATTCGCTCTGAGTACAATCTTGCGTCGTGTCATATCCTCTTCCTCTCTCCGGTATTGCTGCACCCCCTTGACCGTTATCCCGCCTTGCGCAAGTGCATATCGAGGTGAATGTCGGCGAAGGGGCAGCGCACCCCGCCGTTGGCCGTGCGCTCTATCAGTCCGAGTTCGGCGAGCACGAGCACGTCATCGTGGACGCGACGCACATCCCGGCCTACCCGCCGGGCCAACCCCCTGATGGACATTTCCCCCGCACTCATGATCTGGCGCACCAGAGACCATCGCAGTGCGGTCAGTCGACTCAGGAACACATCCGGCGATTCAAAGTTCAGGGTTTCCCCCTGGTAGGTTTCCGCCTGCGCGGCTCCACCTGCAGCACGTAGAACTGCTTTCCAGTCCGGTTGTACGGTAATGGTCAGTGTTCGCTTTTCCATTGTTCCACCTCCACGATGAAATCCTCGATCAACTGGTCCACACCGGTGAACGTATATTCATCTTCCTCAGCGGCACAGGCTTCGGTACGCGCCACACCACCATCTCCATGAGATCGCCATTCGG
>NZ_DAHVHY010000074.1 GCF_027322205.1 Acidithiobacillus sp. | reverse complement strand
CCCTGCCGTACGGCAACTACCAGACACTGCCCATGGACATCCCGGTGGAGCAGGAGGGAGATGGTTATGCCCGGCTGCGGGTCCTTTTTGCCGAGAGCCGGATCAGCACTGCCCTGATCCTCCAGGCACTTCAGGACGTGCCGACCGGCCCGGTGCGAATTGCCTGCCCCCTTCGGGAAGGTCATGCCCTCGCCTGGGTAGAGGCACCCTCTGGAGCAACCTTCCACTGGCTGCGCTGCGCTGCCGATGGCCAGGTGCTGCGCCTGCGCCTCGGAACCCCTGGCTTCCGCAACTGGCATGCTTTTGAGCGGGCGGTAGAGGGTGCAGCCTTTCAGGACTTCCCCATCATCCTGGCCACCTGGGGCCTTTCCGTGGCGGAGAATGATCGCTGATGAGCTTCTGGCCTTATTACGGATTAAAACGCGGCATTCAAACGACACCTTGGCCCGCAACGGAAGAACAGACGCCGGGCGTCACGCCAGGACGACCGCAGGCGAGCCAAGTGGTCAATGCCGAGGCACTGGCGCAGGGTTGCCCAACCGGCGCCTTACAGGCGGTCGCTGCAGGAGTGGCCGTGGACTTTGCGCGCTGCATTCACTGTCAACGCTGCCGCCACGGCGACAACGCGCTGCACTGGTCGGAGGACTTTACCTGGACCAGTACCGGCGGGATTGGGTTGCCCCCGTTGGGCAGCCGCTTCCGGCGCTCCCTGCATGTCCTCTATATCGACGCCGGGGCCTGTGGCGCCTGCGTCAACGAAGTCCGGCTGATTGATGCGCCCGCCTACAACCTGCACCGGCTGGGTATTTTTATCACGGCCAGCCCCCGGGATGCCGATGTGCTGCTGGTCGCCGGTCCCATCACCGACGCCATGCGCACCGCCATCGGCAAGGCCTACGCCGCCATGCCTGAACCAAAACGGGTGGTGGGCATGGGCGTTTGCTCCATGAATGGCGGCATCTTCGGGGAGAGCTTCGCCTGTGCCGGTGGGCTGGAAAAAATCATCCCGGTGGATGTATGGATTCCCGGCTGCCCGCCACCACCGCTGGCTATTCTGCACGGGCTGCTGACGGTGGTCGGGCGTGCCATACCGACGGCCCTGAAGGAACAGCCCTGATGCTCTATATCATCGCCTATCTGCTCTTCGCCGCTGGCCCGCTGCTGGCCCTGCTCCCCGGACGCCGTATCCCGTCCGTCCTGGCTTGGAGTACCATGACCACAGGCTGCGTACTCATGGGCACTGAGGGCGTCATCGCCATCGGTGGGCCTGCGGCGCAGCCCCTGATTCAGTTAGCCCTGCCCATCATTGGGCCATTCGACTTCGTACAGACCCCCCTCGGCGGCTTGCTCATCCTGATTACGGCTTCGGTCTTTGCCGTTGCCCTGCCCTTCGTCGCACGGGATGCCAGCGCTTTTTCTCAAGGAAGACGTGCCCTTTTCCTCGCCATTGTCATGCTCACCCTGGCGGCGATGATTGGCTTTTTTTCCGCCGCGACCATCGTCTCCTTTATTTTCTGCTGGGAACTGGCAGCCATAGCCATCTGGGGACTGATCACCTTTGAAACCCGACAGAGCAAACCGGTGGCGGCGGGATTGTTGACGTTGGCGCTCTCCGAGCTGGGCAGCCTCGCCGGGCTGGTGAGCCTGCTGCTGCTGGCTTCTGCCGCCAGCACCCCGCAGTTGGTTGGTATCGCCGCAGCGATACCGCATCTCTCGCCCACCCTCATCCTCGTCGCGGGACTGCTGGCCTTTTTCGGCTTCGGCATGAAGGCGGGCATCATCCCGCTCAATGTCTGGCTACCCGCTGCTCACGGCACCGCACCGCGCTCTACCTCGCCGATCCTCTCCGGCGCCACACTGAATCTCGGCCTTTACGCTTTTTTGCGCATCGACGCCCCCATTGCCCTGCATGCCCCCAATCTGGGGCTGATCATCCTCAGTAGTGGCGCCCTGACCGCGCTCATCGGCATCATCTACGCGCTGGTGGAAAAGGACATGAAGCGCCTGCTGGCGCAGAGTTCGGTAGAAAACATGGGCATCGCCACCGCGGGTATCGGTGCCGGGCTGACCTTCGCCGCCTACGGTCACCCACTGCTGGGCGGAGCCTCCATGGTCGCGGGCCTCTATCACATGATCAATCACTCCACCTTCAAAACCCTGCTTTTTTTGGGGGCGGGCGGCATCGACGCTACCACGGGCACCCACAATCTCGATGAACTGGGTGGACTGATGAAGCGGCTGCCCGCGCTCGGAGGATTTTTTCTGGTGGGTACCTTTGCCATTGCGGCACTCCCGCCTTTTAACGGGTTTGTCAGTGAATGGCTGCTGCTGGAGTCCCTGCTGCGGGTGGTGGAAATTCCTGACATCCCGGTGCGCATTACTTTTGCCCTGTCCGGCGCCTTGCTCGCCCTCACCTCCGGTCTGGCGCTGACCTGCTTCATCATGCTCTCCGGCAGTGCGCTCATGGGCCTGCCGCGCTCGAAGCGTGCCGCGCAGGCGCACAAGGCCCCACGTACCGTGATCATCCCGATGGGGATGCTGGCCGTGCTCAGCCTGCTGCTGGGATTGGCCGCCACCCTCATCATTCCAGTGCTGGGACGGCTGGCCGCCCCCTTGGTCGGCGCCAACCCTACCGCTTCGCTGGTGCCGGCCTTCTTCCACTCGCAGTCCAGCATTCCCCTCGCCGTGCGGCACGCGCTGGACCCTATCGGCGCCAACGTCGGCGCCGCTTTCCTGCCCCTGCGCAGCCTCGTCGTCATGCACCTGGATCAGACCAGCGCACCGGTCGTCTACGCCATGTCGACCATGCTGACTTTTATGGTGCTGACCCTGATGCTCGGCGGCGTCTGGCTGCTGGCGCGGGGTCTGCGGCATAAGCGGATCACCCGCAACACCCTCTGGGATGCCGGCCTGACCCGGCTGCGCCCGGAGATGACCTACACCGCCACCACTTTCGCCGCGCCGGTGCGTGTCGTCTTTCAGGGGCTCTTACATCCGCACATCGAGGAAGACGAGGAACGCCAGGGCGCCTTCGTCCTCACCCGCAGTCACCGGCAGGTCATCACCAACATCAGTGACCGACTGGTACTGAAACCGATGATCAGCGCGGCGTTTACGGTGGCGAACCGCCTCGCCCGCATGCACAAGGGCCGGGTAAACACCTATGCCGCGTACATTCTGCTGGCCATGGTGCTGGCATTGATTATGGTCGGTGGGACGGGACGCTGATGGGAGGTGGTGGCAGATTGGTGGTAACAGCAAGGTTGTCCCATCACCGCTGTTACCGAAGTTGACGGGAGTTTGAATGACTAGGGGTGTTCTATACTCGACTTAGGGCAGGTGTCTGCATTTATTGCCAGACATTTCCGCCATTCATTTTCAGAAACCAAGGAGTCTTAACGTGAAGGATCTACGCACCAACTTTTTGGACCACGTCAAAAAGGGCCTCAACGGAAAGCCGCTACCGCTGCGCATTACTTTCTGGGATGGTCATGAATATGTCTTCGACGAGCAGCCCCTCGTCACCATGCATCTGCGTTCTGCCAAGGTCATCTCGCGCCTGCTCATGGGCAGCGCCCTGGATGTGCTCGGCGAAGGGTATGTGGAAGGCACCATCGGCCTTGATGGTCGCTATCAGGATATTCTCGCGGTGGCAGAGGGGCTGAGTGATGCCTTCCCCGCCAAAAAGCCCAGGGGGGGCATTTTTCGTAAGTATCACGCCGCCCACAGCAAATCCCGTGATGCCGAGGCCATCCACTACCACTACGATGTCTCCAACGATTTTTACAAGCTCTGGCTCGATCGCAACATGGTCTATTCCTGCGGTTACTTCAAAACCGGCAAGGAAGACATCGATACCGCGCAGGAGCAGAAGCTGGATCACATCTGCCGCAAACTCCATTTGCAGCCCGGCGAAAAACTGCTCGATATCGGCTGCGGTTGGGGTGGTCTGCTGACCTGGGCCGCAATACATTACGGGATCCAGGGCGTGGGGGTCACCCTGAGCAAGCAGCAGTTTGCCTACGCCAAGGAACGCATGGAACGCGAGGGCTTGGCCGACCGCGTAGAAATTCGCCTGCAGGATTACCGCGACATTCCCGAACGGGATTATTTCGATAAAGTCTCTTCGATAGGGATGTTTGAGCACGTCGGCCGCGCCAAGCTAGGCGAGTATTTCCAGGTGATCAACCGGGTGCTCAGGGAAGGTGGCTGGGTGATGAATCATGGCATCACCGCCGGCCAGCAGGATGACGAAGACGGCCATCATTCCGGCAGCGATTTCATGGATAAATACGTTTTCCCCGACGGCGAGATCCCTCATTTGTGGCGCCTGGTACGGGAAATGGCGGGGCAGGATCTGGAAGTTCTGGATGTGGAAAACCTGCGCCCCCACTACGCCCAGACTCTCATCCATTGGGTTCAACGCCTAGAAGCACGCAAAGCAGAAGCCGTCGCCATGATCGGGGACAAGCGCTATCGCATCTGGGCCATCTACATGGCGGGCTGCGCCTATGCCTTCTGGCGCAACTGGTCGGCTCTGCATCAGGTGCTGGCGATCAAACAGACCAAAGAAGCATTAACTCCGCGCCCCTGGGAACGGCGCTATCAGTACCAGGAGGACAGCTTCCGCCGGGCCGAGCCGGATTGGGGGGATTTGTAAGGGGTGCGACGTACTTACATCGTCAGCGTCAGCAGGATGTCGGCGTACCAGGCGCAATTGAGGCCCAGCGATTCATCGACTTCGATATCCCGCCCCCCCATATCGATACGCGCGGAATGCACACCCAGCAGCTTCCACGGTAGGGTCTGATCACCCTCCGTACAGCGCAGCACCACCGGTGCGCCACTGCTGCCACGGTGCGTTCGCGCATCCGTGAGGAAATACCCTTGCCCCTGAAAGCGCAGGCCGAAGGAGGAGGCAATGACTGCCTGCCGTACCACTGGCAGATGGTGTAGCGTGTCATGAAAGCCCAGAGGAAAGCCCACGACCAGCAATAAGCTGCCTACTTCAATTTCCTGGAATGAGCTTTGCAAATGCGCCGGTGTAAAACACTGGATCACCACCGACTCCGGTAAGTCACTGCGGTCAATCTCAATCACCGCCACATCAATCTCCCCCCCACTATCTTTACCCTGGCGCCAGAGGCTTTTGCCATCGTGGTAGAGATAAACCGACAAAACGGTTGCGCGGGTTAAATTTTCGGCATCCGTATGGAGTTCAATCTCAATACGGTTCGGGAAGTGTTTACTGGGTTTGTCCGTAACCACATGTCGGCTGGTGACGAAAAATAGTCGGTTGTCGCGGGCGAAAAAGAAACCACTGGCGCGGGTAAGCAGTCGATCATTATCAAACGTCGACACGCGGGCCGTGGTTAAGAGCAGGGATTCAATCATGGGGGTCGGGTCCTAGGATCTAGCCATCCGTCGAGAGGGCTGAACGCACCAGTTGCGGCATCACGAGAAGACCATCAGCACCAGCTATGGCCTCAATATTTATCACTGGCGGGGAAGAGCCCACCTCTCCAAAAATCGTCGCGAAGGCAACGTCAGCGGCATCGCGTCCCGTACCAAAACGTACCAGCCCCATCGGAATCGCGGTTCCCGAAGGGTCGAACAAATACCACCCACCAGCTAAATAAACCTCGACATAAGCATGAAAATCCAGAGGGCCATAGGCGGGATCCACCCCATAATTGATGCCCGTCGTAAAGCGGGCAGGAATATTGCTGGCACGGCACAACGCAATCATCAAATGGGCAAAATCACGACAAACGCCCGCTGTCTCGATCAGGGTGTCGATAGCGGAACTGTTGGAATCCGAGGTGTTTTTGGCGTAGGTAATACGCTGCGCCACCCAGTCACGAATCGCCTGTACCCGACTATAGCCCTGCTGCCGCTGACCAAACTCACGCATCGCCAGCCGATAGAGGCGGTCCGACTGGCAGTAGCGGCTGGGGTAAATGTAGCCTAATACCTGCGCTGGCAATCGCGCCACAGGAACCTCAGCGATCTGTTCTGGCGCAGCCATATAATGGGTCAGGTCAACAGACGCCGTATAAAAGATTTGCAGTGGCCCTGTAGCAGCACTCAGCCGCAGATAACGGTTGCCCGTCGTCGGATCGGCCGCCACGGTCAGCGGCACCTGTTGATTGACCACCAGCGACTCATCGACCACCGTTTGCCGGCTCGTATGCGCGGCATGGATGTTGAAAATGAAGTCACTGCCCGGTTCATTCACTTCATAACTTAAGGCCAGGGAGAGTCGCAGACGAATCATGACCAGGGCACCTCTCCGCGGGCTAAATGTACATTGATCACCGGATCAGGTTTTTCGCCGGATAGCCGATGACACGTTCGGCTGAGTATGCCGCATTGCCGACTGGCGATCCAACCTGGGGGCTGCGCCGTTGCAACCTTTTGTTTTGCGCTGCTTTCGCCTATGCTTACCACTGGTCCTTGCCACCTTCACCGGTGGCGTCGTACCCACCGCTCTCCACAGACGGGTTGCCAGAATGAACCAAAAATGACGACGACGCGGCGTTGGGAACCTGCCCCATGATGAAGATGCGGGATACTGCAGGAACGCGGGGGCAACGATTGGGCACACTCGCGATAAAAGGGTTATTGCGATGGACAGCGCCATGGCCGGATGCCTGGCGCTCCTATTGTGGGGGCTGGTTGGGTCTGCTGGCCATGGCAGCAGTGCCGAAAACACGGCGGGTGGTGGACATCAATCTGGAGATTGCCTTTCCCGACTGGTCTGCAGCCCAGCGTCTGCAACTGCGACGGCGCAATTTTCAGGAGTTGGGGCGAACCGCGCTGGAACTGGGGCCAATCTGGGCGCGGCCCTTGCCGAAAGCGCTGGAAATGGTGCGGGAGGTAGAGGGGGCGGAGGCGGTGGATCAGGCCCTCGCCTTGGGTCGCGGGGTCATTCTGTTTACTGCGCATCTGGGTCCCTGGGAGGCAGCGGTACTGTATACCGGCCAGCGTTGGCCGATTACCGGCATGTACCGGGCGTTGCGGAACCCAGGCATGGATGCCCTGATGCGGCGCGGTCGCGAACGCAGTGGTGCCCGTCAGCTCAACAAGGAAAGAGGCATTCGCCCCTTGTGTCGCCTCCTCAGGAAAAAAGAAGTCATCGGTATCCTGACTGACCAGAATGTCGATCCGCGTGAAGGGGTGTTTGCGCCATTTTTTGCGTACCCCGCTTGCACAACTCCCGTGCTGGGGCGGCTGGCAGCACGCGACCAGGTGCCGGTTTTCGGCATGTTTGCCTATCGTTTGCCGCAAGGGTCAGGGTTCAGAATTGAATTTGTGCCACTGCCCGACAGTTTTCCCAGCGGCGATGCCGTGGCCGATGCCACCACCATGAATGCCTGCATGGAAACCGCCATTCGCAAAGCCCCCGAGCAATACTGGTGGGTGCATCGCCGCTTTAAAGATCAGCCCGCACCACGCGAACGGCCTTACTGAGCCAGCGTCAGATACCCCCGGCACGGGCGTAGTCTGCAAGTTTCGCTGTCAACGTCCTGTTTTCAGAACGATGGGGAACCCTTGCAAGAGATGAATGACCTCTACATACTACATCCAGGTGGCAGATCGTGGCGGCCTCGCCCCAACGAGCCGCATGCTGGGTCATCAGTGCTTTGATAATATTAGATGTCCCTGGTCGTGACCTTCACCTATTCTGATATCACCGCCAACTCTTAACCTTAAGGAAATAGCCATGAAACAACCTAAGTTCGCTCGTTCATTCGCGCTTGGCTCCGCTTTTGCCGTGACCCTCGGCACCCTCCCCGTGCTTGCCGCTTCGGCGGATGCTGCAACCATGAGCATGGCGACTGCGCAGCCCGTAGCCATGAGCACCGCCACCAAAAGCGAAGGCAACTGCTCCCAGAAGATGGGCAAGGGCTCCCAGGAAGGAAATTGCTCCAAGGGCAACATGAAGGCCAAAGAAGGCAAATGCGTCAGTCATGCCGCCATCAAGGCCCACGATGGCAAATGCGGCAAGAGCTTCATGAAACAGTAATCATAGCCTGTGTCTATGCCATCAAGGATTCAACGGGATGAATCTGCCCCGGTGGGATGCAGGCAGCCAACGCCTTAACACCCCATATAAAGGGAGGGGCAGTCATCCATGTTATCCGCTTTGAGCAGCAATCCCCGCACACCCGCCAATAAGGCAGTCGGCTTGGGCCTGCGCCGCGAATTCCTGCCACGACTCCTTGCTACCCCGGAGCACGGGGTGGATTTTTTTGAACTGGCCCCGGAGAATTGGATTAACTTTGGCGGTCGTCCGGCAGCCCAGCTCCGTACCCTGACCGAAAAGCACCCCTTCATCTGCCACGGACTATCTCTTTCCATTGGCGGACCAGCGCCGCTGGACATGGAACTGCTGGAGGCCGTTCAGGACTTTATGACGGAGCATGGTATCCGCCATTACAGCGAGCATCTCGCCTACTGTGCGGACCACGGCCAGCTTTACGATCTGCTGCCGCTGCCCCTCACCGAAGAGATGGTGCAACATGCGGCGGGGCGCATCCGCCAGGCGCAGGACTTCCTGCAAATGCCGCTGATCGTCGAAAACACCGCCTACTACGGCGGATTCCGCCATAGCACGCTCACCGAACTGGAGTTTCTGCTGGCCGTGCTGGAAGAGGCAAATTGTCACCTGCTCCTTGATCTCAACAACCTCTACGTCAATAGCGTCAATCATCGCTACGATGCGGCGGATTTTCTGCGTGCCTTGCCCGCCGGGCGTATCGTCTATCAGCACCTTGCCGGCCATGCCCGGCACCCGCAGGGCTGGCTCATCGACACCCACGATGCGGCGGTGGAAGCGCCGGTCTGGGATTTGCTGCGCCTCAGTGAACGCCTCTTCGGCCCCCTGCCCACCCTGCTGGAGTGGGATAACCAGATTCCGCCTCTGCCCCGGCTTCTGGAGGAACTCCAGAATGTGCGCCACGCGCAGGAAGCCCGTGGCGCAGCCTGAATCCGGCAATGATCCGGCGCTGACCATGGCCCTCGCCGCGCATCTGCGCGCACCCGCAGATCAGGACTGCCCCGCAGACTTCGATTCCCAGGCGGCGGAATTATATCGCGAACTGCTCGTCGGCAATTTTGCGGCGGCCCTGCAAGCCTGCTTTCCCCTCTGGATACGGACGATGGGCGAAGCGCAGTGGCTGGCGTGGCGAGACGCCTTCATCGCCGAACACGCCTGTCGCAGCCCCTTTTTCCGGCAGATACCCGACGAGTTTCTCGCGTACCTGTCTGACCGGCAGGCAGACCTTACGGCAACGCTCCCTTATGCCCTCGAACTCGCCCACCTGGAATGGCTGGAGCTTACTCTGGGTGTCGCCGAGACTGACTTGCCTCCCCAATGCGACCCCGACGGCGACCCCTGGACCAGCACCGCCGTTCTGAACCCGGTGCATGCCCTGCTACAATACCGTTACCCGGTACAACGGCTGATTCTTGATCCGTCTTTCACCACGGCGCCGGGGCTCGCACCAGAGCCCAGCCCCCTTTTTCTCTATCGTGATGCGGAGGATGTCGTGCAGATGATCGTGCTGGATGCCCTGGGCCTCCGCCTTTTCGCTACTCTGCGCGAAACCCCCATGCCCGGTGCCACCCTTTTCGCCCAGTGGCGGGAGTGCGGTCTGTTGGAGCAAGCGACGGACCAGCACAGCCTGGAGGCAACCGTTCGCGCTTTTCTGCAACGGATGCAGTCCGCAGGAGCCATTCTCGGCACCATACCTACGCCCCCATGAGTCACCCGGAAATCGAGCCGGGCTTTATCGTCCTTCATGGCGACCGTCTGGAATGGCTCAGCGATGCGGTCCTGGAGTGGCTGCGCGAGCACCCGCTGCAGCCGCTGGAAGAGGAAATCTTTCTCGTCCAGAGCAACGGCATTGCCGAGTGGCTGCAATGGACCCTGGCGGCCCATGAAGGCATCTGTGCCGCGGTGCGCGTCGCGCTGCCGGGGCGCTTTCTCTGGGACAGTTATGGACGGGTGCTGGGCACCGACATCGTCTCGGCCCGTTCACCACTGGACAAGACCCCCCTCACCTGGCGCCTGATGCGGCTCTTGCCGAAGCTGCTGCCCCAACCCGATTTCGCCCCTCTGCGGCATTTTCTGGGGCAATCCCAACG
>NZ_DAHVHY010000073.1 GCF_027322205.1 Acidithiobacillus sp. | reverse complement strand
ACCAGCCAACCACCCGGACTGATAACGTCATCTCCCCTTCTATCGCGTGGGGGAGTTCAGCTACCGCAGTGTCTGACGTCTTCCGTCCCATAGCCGTGGGCATGGTATTTACTCCCTCAATGCATCATGCCGGGCATCCCGGGCATGATCATCGTGTGAAGATACAATTGCGAGAACATCCACCAGGTCAGACCAATGGTAATCAAAAAGAGTGGTATGAATAGAACCAAAGCTACGGTATTCCATATGTTGTGTTCGGAAATATCGATATGCAGCAAAAAGTAAATCTGCGCCATAATCGCTATGCCTGCACAAGCCGAGATGACCATCAACAATCCAAATGGCGGCACGGCATGCGATGTCACCAAGAAAGTAGCGACGAGCATCAGGATGCTAGAGATCGCGAATCCTAAAAAGTATCCACGGGACGTGGATATCTGTACTTCTGGATGCAACGTTGGATCATCGTGACCGTGACTCATGACATATATCCCCACAAATAAACGAACACGTAAACAAATACCCAAATAATAGCCTGCAAATGCCAAAACATACGCAGTGTTAACAACCGACCCACCACTTCGGTGGTGAAACCTTTGATCATTACCTGAGCCATCATGACCAGGATCCAGATCAGCCCAAAGAAAATATGAGTGGCGTGTACCTGGGTCAGGACAATAAAGGCAGACATACCCCCACTGGTCGCCACGCTAATGCCCAATGACGCCAGATGCGTCATATCGTGAATATCTAACATCAAGAACAACACACCCAATACGAAGGCTGCGAGCAGCCCACTAATCACACCACTCTTATTCTTGTGTTTAAGTGCGTTCATACCAAAACCGTAGGCCAGAACACTAAGAAACAGAGCCATGGTTTGAACAAAGGTATACCATGGCTTCACGAAATCAGCCGGGGTAGGGCCACCAAAATAACTATGCTGGTAACTCAGCACGCCATACGCGGCAAAGAGCGTCGCAAACAGCATGCCATCACTAAGCAGGTACATAAAATAACCCAAAGTACGTGTAGAGATTACATCATACTGATAGTGACCTTTATCCCATAACTCTGCCGTTTTTGGATCCACATTACAGGCGGGTGAACTCATAAAAAACTCCTCAATCTGTTTCCTTGAATTGGCAGCCGACGGTCTCGGCTACCATCTGTCAGAATCATCAACTGCGATGATCCAACCCTACTGATGAGCCAGGCTGCGACGCTAATGGTGGAAGATCAGAACGCTCATAGGCTATCGCATCACCCAACACACCGCCACCCACCCGATAATGTTGTTTGCCAATTTGCGCTTCACGGCGCATAGCATCTTTTTCCATCTCTTCCAGTTCTGCAGCTGTAATGATGTAACCCGGATCGCCTTTAAAGGAGCGGTAAATCACGAGCGCCATAATCGCCAGCAGCGAAAGGATACAGAGCCACCAGATACGCCATACCAGAGCGAAACCCAATACAAAAGTCAGGCCACCGAGGATGATGGCAACACCGGTATTATTCGGCATGTGGATATCCTCATAGTGATCAGGTTGGACATGATCGATACCATTATCTCGACGCCAAGCCACTTCATCACGCGTACTGATATGCGGCAATACGGCAAAGTTATAAAATGGCACAGGAGAATGGGTAAGCCATTCCAAGGAACGGGAGGTCCCCCAAGCATCAGTACCAACCCGGTTCTTTGCGTGATCGCGAATGCTGACATACAGCAGCGCAAAAAAAGCAAGGACGGAAATCATATATACGACAATGCCGAATTCCATTACCAGAAGATAGGGATGCCAGGCGGTGTTAAACACATAATCCAGACGCCGGGTCATGCCCATAAAGCCCAACATGTACATGGGCACAAACACCAATGTCGTACCTGCGGAAAAAAGCCAGAACATGGTCTTTGCCCAAAACTCATCCAGCTTAAAGCCGAAGACCTTCGGGAACCAGTAGATCACCGAAGCAAAAATGGCATACACAATCACCAGCAGCATAGAGTGAAAATGAGCGACCACGAAAACGCTGTTGTGAACCATGTAGTTAATAGCTGGGACAGCCAGCATCATACCAGTCAATCCACCTATCAGCAACAGGAAAAGTGCACCAATAGCCCACAGCATGGCAGCATTAAAGGTCAGGCGGCCACGATACATGGTAAAAGCCCAGTTAAACACCTTCACACCGGTAGGGATACCGACCAGCATGGTAGCCACACTGAATGCACTGTTGACGTAAGGACCCGCACCCATGGTAAAGAAGTGATGCAACCAGACCAACCAGGAAACGCCGGCAATAGCCAAACTGGCCAGCACCATAGTGATATAGCCAAACAGCGGTTTCTCCGAGAAGGTCGGAAAGATTTCCGACATCATGCCGAAAGCCGGAAGAATCACAAAATACACTTCCGGATGACCCCAGATCCAGAACAGGTTGGTGTAGAGCATCAAGTTTCCACCCAGACCCGCCGTGAAAAAGTGCGCGCCCAAATAACGATCTGCAGCCACTAATCCAAGTGCTACCTGCAATGCCGGGAAAGAGGTCAGTGCAATCACGTTCGCCGAAAGCGAAGCCCAGACAAAAATCGGCAAGCGGCCCCAACTCATGCCCGGCGCACGCATTTTGATAATGGTAGCCAGAATATTGATGCCGCCGAGCGTGGTACCCAATGCCACCAACTCCATGGTCCATATCCAATAATCTACACCCACGCCCGGACTATATTGCAATTCAAAAATCGGTGCATATCCAAACCAACCGTTGTGTGCGAAATCTCCCACGAAGAGGGAAATCATGATCAACGCCCCGGCCGCCGCGGTAATCCACAGGCCTAGTGCATTCAGATAGGGATAAGCCATATCACGTGCGCCAATTTGAATGGGCACAATGATATTCATGAAACCCACCAGCAAAGGGGTTGCTGCCAGCAGAATCATGATCAGGCCGTGCGCGCTATAGACTTGGCCGAAATGGAACGGCGTCAGATAACCGTGAGTTGCACCAAATACTCCTGAGGAATGCGTACCTACAGCCCAGGCCTGCTGGGTGCGGATCATCAAGCCATCAATAAAGCCACGAAACAGCATCACCAAACCGAGAATGATGTACATTACGCCCAGTTTTTTATGATCCACCGTGGTCAGCCATTCCTTCCACAGATAGGTCCATTTCCCGTAGTAGGTGATCAGGCCCAGTATAATAATGGTCCCGATAACCACTGCGACAAACAACGGCGCCAGGATGGGGTTATCATAAGGAATCTGGGACCAGGCAAGGCGCCCCAACATGGGGTTCCAGCCCCCGGCTAAATCTACGAGCATGTATCGATCCTCCTGTTGTTAGTCGCGGTGTTCAGCGTCTTGCTTCTGCATATATGCCACCATGTTTTCCGTCATCATTGGCGGGATGGGCCAGGTTTTTCCATTCATGACCTCGTCGATGACATGGTCAAACAAACCATTCTGCACCGATGAGAAATACGCCACCTTATGATGCACATCAATATAAGGTTCCGCGTAATGATTAAAGCTGGTGTAGGTCATCGAGGTAGGGGACTGCTGCACTTTTTGTACCCATTGGCCAAAGTCGGCTGAACTCAACATTTTGGTCTTGAAAGTCATCCACGAGGTACCCGCACCAGCATAATCCGAAGCGATTCCCTGATATTCCCCGATATTGTTGCTTTCCAGCGCATTTTTTGTACGCATGCCGGGCATCACGTCGATCATACCCACTAATTGCGGGATAAAGAACGTCGTAGTCACGGCGGTCGAGGTCAAACGGAAAAATACCGGGGTATGTGCGGGCAGCACCAATTCATTGGTTACAGCCATATGATACTGCGGATACACGAAGAGCCATTGCCAGTCAGTGGCAATCACATCCACCTCCACAGGATCACCATTGGGCTTCATATGATTGGTAATAACTGTGGGATTATAGGGATTTATTTCAAAAGTCCCCTTGACGGCAAACCAGGACAAAAAGCCGACAGCGATAATAGGAATACCCCAGACAAACACCTCAATGGTATTGGAATGGGACCATGTAGGGTCATATTTCCCCCGATTTTTACCTTTCTGGTAGCGCCACATAAACCAAATTACCAACAGCGCGGTCAGCCCAACAATGCTCCCCATAATCACTACATCTAAGATGAGATAGAACAAATCGGTATCTGCCATCAACCCTTTTGGATTGAAGATCCAATAGGGATTACCGGCACAACCGTTGAGCAGCAGAATCGGCGCGAGGGCAGCATAACGCCACCCATTTTTCAGGTTATTCCTCCACTTCACTTGCATTTACATTTCTCCCTGGCGGACTACAGACCATCCGCAATATGACAAGATAGCGGTCACTATCCGATTACCTTTCCCGATGCTACGTGCAACTCAGGATTTTTATGTACTCTTTAGCAAATCTGCCACAGGAATGAGACCCGCTCTTTACAGTCCGGCGGCCAACAACTCAATCAAGGCCACACGCGGGAGACTGAAGACATGCCCAAATCGGCGACCTGCTGTTGACGCAATTGGCTTCAGCGCATGCTCCAACTCATACCGAACATGGTTGCAGAAAAAGCTGCGAAGCATCCGACGATTCAACGCACTGCCCGCATGAGCAGAAGCCAACCCAATGAACGAATAGGCGCCGTCGAAGAACATATATATGGCGAAAACCCAGACGAGCTGCATCATCGTCTTGTCAAGGGCGATCAGCGAGGCTAGAACAAATAGCAGGGCGACGCCGCCGCGCACGCTTAGCAGCGGCCAAGAAAACAAGGACAACTGATGAACGGCGGATACCGATGCTTGCGGTTTCATAATCACACTCCTCGCGTTGCGTACAAAACACCACATCCGCGCAAATAGTACAAACTTATACTTTTAATGCTTATTAACTACCCGGCAGTAAAGTTAGTGCAGGCGAGAGAGCAAAGCAATAGAGATTTGCCCCAAATATTTTTGGGTTTAGGCAAACACCATTAGTGATATATATATATAATATTTTTTTATTCTAATATAATTATTATCTAATTATTTATGCCATGAAACCCACAATAAAAACAAATGACTATGAAAACACGCCAACGAAACACAACCATACTACAAACTATAATAATATTTATTGTAGCATGTTAATGTATTTCTTTCTTGTTCTGAACAAAATTTCCATGACTAAGACCAAATTTTTTATTAAAAATATATTATCATATTTTTATATATAAACCGGTGCCACCGCCTCGCGCTGCAAAATCACAACATAACGTCGCCCTCTGCAGAACACCCCCTTTGCAGTCACAGAGGTGATAATCCACATTTCGTTGACTCCTACTGACCATGCTAAACTTGGAGTATGATTGTTGCTACCCAACCTTTCGTCCTGATTCTACTCAGCGCTGCGCAGCGTCTTCGCCTCAGTGACGGTACCGAAATAACTACCGGCTTCTGGGCGGAAGAGTTGGTAACACCTTGGTTGATGCTGCGCAAAGCAGGATGGTCGCTCCGGATCGCCACGCCGGGTGGTGTACCTCCGCCGGTCGATACGGAGAGTCTTGGGTCGACCGCACTCGGTGGGGATCACGGCAAGGCCGCCTATTTATGCGATACTGTCCGGCAGATGACGGAATTACACACGCCCGCTGATTTAGATGCGCTGACGAGCAAGGATCTGGACGCTCTAATCGGTGTTTTCATTCCCGGAGGCAATGGGCCGCTCATGGACCTCTGTCAGGCACCCGCCGTGGACCGGTTGCTGCGCTACTGCTTGGCGACAGCAAAGCCCATCGCCACCCTCTGTCACGGCACGGCAGCACTCCTCGCTACCTGTAACGGGAAAGAACGTTCACCATTCTGCGGACAGCGGGTAGCCTGCTTCAGTGCCGCAGAGGAATCGGCAACATCACTGGCTGGGCGTTGGCCTTATACGCTGGAAGATCGCCTGCGGCAGGAAGGCTTCCTGATCAGTGTCGGCGCACCGTGGCAAAGCCATGTCGCCATGGACAGCCTTATCCTCAGCGGTCAGAATCCGGCCTCTGGGGCAACACTCACCCACGCTTTTATGCAACGCCTCACCGTCACACAAAGGAAGAGCACATGAATACTGATGCACTCAAAAAAATGGCGGCCGAAGCCGCCCTGCGCTACATCCAGCCCGGCATGGTCGTCGGTGTAGGCACCGGCTCCACCACCAACTTCTTCATCGAGGCATTGGGCGCCGCCAAGATTCATGTGGACGGCTATGTGGCATCCAGTATTGCTACCGAAAACCGCCTCAAGGCACAAGGCCTCAACGTGCTCGACCTTAATGGTACCGGTGACATTCCAGTTTACGTCGATGGTGCTGATGAGGCCGACCCGCACTTCCGTCTCATCAAGGGCGGCGGCGGCGCACTCACCCGTGAAAAGATTGTCGCCAGTGCTGCCCGCCTTTTCGTCTGCATTGCGGATGCGAGTAAGGAGAAGCCCATGCTCGGCAAATTCCCCTTGCCCGTGGAAGTGATTCCATTCGCCCGCAGTTTTGTCGCCCGGCAGCTGGTGAAGCTCGGCGGCAGCCCCACCCTGCGTAATGGCGTCACGACGGATAATGGCAATGTCATCCTCGACGTTACCGGGCTTGATCTTTCAGATCCGTTGCAGATGGAAGAAAACATCAATGCGATTCCGGGTGTGCTGGACAATGGCATCTTTGCCCATCGACGTGCGGATGTGATGCTGTTCGGCAGCCCTGACGGCGTCATCGAACGCCGGGCGTAAACCCTAACCATTTGAGTGGAGGAACGATATGAAAGGCGAAATAGACCACCGCAGTACCCGCCGTGACTTTATGCACAGCGAGTTACATCGCCGGGATCTGAATCCTGATCCCTTCCGCCAGTTCGCCGACTGGCTGGCGGCGGCGACGACAGCTGGCAACTTTGACGCGACGGGCATGGCGTTGGCAACAACGGATGCAGAGGGGCGCCCCGATGTGCGTATCGTCCTTCTCAAACATTTTGACGAGCGCGGTCTGTGCTGGTACACCGATCAGCGCAGCCCGAAGGGACAGGAACTGGCGGCGAACCCGCGAGCGGCCGTCGTTTTTTACTGGCCGGAAAATGATCGGCAGGTACGGGTAGACGGCCCCGTCGAGAAACTCAGCGATACCGAGGCAGAGGCCTATTTTCAGCAACGTCCCGACGGCAGCCGTTTCGCCTCTGCTGCCTCCGAGCAGAGCCAGCCCATCGCCAATCGCGCGGCACTGGAGCAGCGGGTAACGGACTTACAGGCCCGTTATCCCGCTGGGGATGTCCCGCGCAACCCCGCCTGGGGCGGCTACCGTCTGCAGCCGGAACACTTCGAGTTCTGGCAGGGGCGCCCCAATCGGCTGCATGATCGCTTCCGTTATAGCCGTTCGGCGGGCACCGGCGGGGTCTGGGTCATCCAGCGGCTGATGCCCTAGAGGGCAGCGCGGCGCTAAAACACCTCCAGCCGCGCCGCGTAATCCACCACGATCATCCGGTAGATATTCTCCCCCAGTTGCACATGGGCAGACTGCGGAGTACCGATACTTATAGTGTTACTCCCTGCCATACTCAATCCCGAAGGTCCGAAGTGCTCCTGCTCAATAAGGTCATTGAGCAGGGCCGCCAACTCCTCGCGGGGCGCCGAAACGGTGTTGTCAATCAACCTGCACGGCTTACCCCGTTTAGTCATGCCTTCAAGGATAACCGCATCTGAACGCAAGGGTGGCAAGCCACTCTCTTCTTCTATCGGTGAATCCTGAACCATACCTTCTCGCTCCTGAGCCATTAATCGCGAAATAACCAAGGTGCTGTTTGCCGTCGCTGTGTCTCGTAGGCACGGATAGCACAGTCCTGCTGCAGGGTGAGCTGGATATCATCCAGACCATGCATCAGTTTGTGCTTATGACCTGCATCCATGGGGAAGGCATACCGACTATCGCCCATAGTCTGCACTTCCTGCACGGGCAGATCTATGCGCAAACGATAGCCGGGGTTCGCCATCACCTCATGGAAGAGATGATCCACCACATCCATGGATAGACACACCAGCAAGATGCCATTCTGTACACAATTATTGGCGAAAATATCCGCAAAACCCGGGGCAATCACTGCCCGGAAACCATAATCCGCCAAGGCCCAGGGCGCATGCTCGCGGCTGGAGCCACAACCGAAGTTCTCCCGCGTCAGGAGAATCTGCGCACCCGCATAAGCGGGCTGATTGAGGACAAAATCCGGGTTATCCACCTGTTTTCCGTCCCGCTCCAGATAGCGCCAGGCATCAAAGAGGTGCTTGCCCAAGCCCTTGCGCTCAATAGTCTTGAGGAACTGCTTGGGAATAATGGCATCCGTGTCCACATTGGGACGATCCAGCGGTGCAACCACCGCTTCTAATACGGTAAAGGCTTCCATTTCAACTTTTCTCCATCTGACGCTGAACGACATATTCAACGGCAGCACATTCGGCTGACCAGCCGCGCTGCGCCGCAAAAATACCGACCTCCACCATGCCCAGGCTGCACAAGCCCAAAGCGAGGCGCGGTAACCAAAACCGCGCGCACTTTTTAGTGCGCGGCCCAGTCACGCACATCCACAAAATGGCCGGCGATAGCTGCCGCTGCTGCCATCGCAGGGCTCACCAGATGGGTCCGGCCTCCGGCCCCCTGGCGTCCTTCAAAATTACGGTTGCTGGTACTCGCACAACGCTCTCCCGGCTCCAGGCGGTCGGCATTCATGGCCAGGCACATGGAGCAGCCCGGCTCCCGCCATTCAAAACCGGCATCCCTGAAGATGCGGTCCAGGCCTTCGGCCTCCGCCTGTGCCTTCACCAGGCCGGAACCCGGCACTACCAGTACCACCTTGACCGATACGGCCTTGTGATGGCCTCTGGCAATCGCCGCTGCCGCACGCAGATCTTCAATGCGGGCATTGGTACAGGAACCGATAAACACCTTATCCAGTACTATGGAAGAGACGGGCGTGGTGGCCTTCAGGTCCATGTAGGCCAGCGCATCGCTCCAGCCCTTGCGCCGCACCGGATCTTTTTCCAGTGCTGGATCGGGGACCCTGGCTGAAATATCGACGACCATCTCCGGACTGGTTCCCCAGGTCACCTGCGGAGCAACGTCTGCCGCCTCCAGACGAATCTCCGCGTCGAACTGCGCACCAGGGTCGCTGTGGAGATCTCCCCAGACCGCAACCGCCTGATCCCAGACCTTACCGACTGGGGCATAGGGACGGTCACGCAGGTAATCGATGGTAACAGCATCTACGCCCACCATGCCCGAGCGCGCCCCGGCCTCAATGGCCATATTGCACAGAGTCATGCGGCCTTCCACGGACAGGGCCTGCACCGCAGGTCCGGCAAACTCGATGGCGTAGCCGGTGCCACCCGCCGTACCGATTCGTCCGATGATCGCCAGCACTAGGTCTTTCGCGCTCACCCCATTGCTCAGCCTGCCCTCCACCCAGATGCGCATGGATTTGGCTTTGCGCACCCACAAGCACTGGGTCGCCAGCACATGCTCCACTTCGGTGGTGCCGATCCCAAAGGCCAGCGCTCCCAACGCCCCATGGGTCGCCGTGTGGGAGTCCCCACAGACCACCGTCATACCCGGCAAGGTCAGTCCCTGCTCTGGGGCAATGACATGGACAATGCCTTGTCGCCTGTCGAGCATGCCGAATTCTTCAATGCCAAATTCCGCGCAGTTCTGGTCGAGGGTATCCACCTGCAAGCGCGAGGTGGCATCGGCAATCCCTGCGGCGCGATCCGTGGTCGGCACATTGTGGTCGGCGGTGGCGATATTGGCGTCCATGCGCCATGCTTTGCGGCCCGTTGCCCGCAGCCCGGAAAAGGCCTGTGGGCTGGTCACTTCGTGCAGGAGATGACGGTCGATATAGAGCAATACCCCACCATCTTTCTCCGTATGGACCACATGGCTTTCCCACAATTTATCGTAGAGTGTTTTTGCAGACACTAGTTGTCTCCTCAGAAATAGATTGTTTACGATCCGCCGCCGACTGCCATCAGGCGGATGGAGACACGGCACCTATCCAGGCCGCATCTATGGCACAATCGTTGTTCGGCTGAATGGCGAAATAGTCCCGCACCTCGGTGGCGGCATCCGCGCAAAGACTATGGATCGCGGCGACCCGCAAGTCCGGAGTCCGCAT
>NZ_DAHVHY010000072.1 GCF_027322205.1 Acidithiobacillus sp. | reverse complement strand
TGTCGGGGTAGGCTACATGACCCTGTATACCCTGCACGGTCAGACGTCCGTTCAGCGAGCCGCGCCGGCCATTTTTGATGACATCGCCCAGCATGTTTTCGGAAGAGGGTTCGCCCACCACGCACCAGTCGATGGTCTCCCCATGTTCCCGTAACCAGTCCACCACATGCCGTGTGCCATGGGTGGCGATGCCTTCTTCATCGGAAGTGATCAGAAAGGCGAGACGCCCGGAATGCCCCGGATGCAGGGCGACAAAGCGTTCTGCGGCGACGATCTTGGCGGCAAGACTGCCCTTCATATCGGCGGCGCCACGACCGTAGAGCATGCCATCGCGGATGGTCGGCTGAAAGGGGTCGCTCTGCCATTCTGCAAGCGGGCCGCTGGGGACCACATCCGTATGTCCCGCAAAACAAAGACGCGGACCGGCGTTGCCGCGCTCCGCCCAGAAGTTCTCCACCCCCCCGGCGGGCAGGCGTGTCACCCGGAAACCGATAGCCTCCAGCCGGGCGATCATCAGATCCTGACAGCCCGCATCCTCCGGCGTAACGGAGGGACGGGAAATCAGTTTTTCTGCCAGTTCCAGTACCGCGCTTTTGCCCATGGGGGCGCTCCTTCAGATGTCGCGGAGAATGGCGTTGATGCCGACTTTGCCCAGGGTCTTGGCGTCCACCTGCTTGACGATGACGGCGCAGTAGAGGCTGTAGCTGCCATCTTTGGAAGGCAAGCTGCCGGAAACCACCACCGAACCGGCGGGCACCCGTCCGTAGCTAATCTCGCCGGTTGCGCGATCATAAATGCGCGTGCTGGAGCCGATGAAGACGCCCATGGAAATCACCGAACCTTCTTCGACGATCACACCCTCTACGACTTCGGAGCGGGCGCCAATGAAACAGTTGTCCTCGATGATGGTGGGATTGGCCTGCAAGGGCTCCAGCACGCCACCAATGCCAACACCGCCGGAGAGATGCACATTCTTGCCGATCTGGGCACAGGAGCCGACGGTAGCCCAGGTATCCACCATGGTGCCTTCATCCACATAGGCGCCGATGTTGACGAACGAGGGCATCAGCACGCAGTTGCGGCCGATAAAGGCCCCGCGCCGCGCTGTGGCGGGGGGCACTACCCGAAAACCGCCGGTGCGAAAATCGTTGCTGTTATAGTCGGCGAACTTGCCCGGCACCTTGTCGTAAAAATTAGTCTCGCCCCCTGGAATGCGGGCGTTATCCTGCAAACGGAAGGAAAGCAGCACCGCCTTCTTGATCCATTGATGGGTGACCCATTGGCCATTGCGTTTTTCGGCTACCCGCAGGACGCCCTTGTCCAGCCCTTCGATGGTCTGATGCACGGCTTCCCGCAGTTCGGCCGGAGCCTGCTTGGGGGAAATCTCCGCCCGGTTTTCCCAAGCGGCGTCGATAATGGTGGCAAGACTCTGGCTCACACGAACTCCTTGATGATTGTTTGTTATAAAGTTGAAATGGGGTGACTGTCCAAAAAATGACGCATGCGCTGCAGGCCCTCGACGCAATCTTCCAGGCTGCCGACCAGCGCGATGCGGACCCGATCCTTACCGGGGTGGACGCCGTGGGCATCCCTCGCCAGATAAGCGCCGGGCAGACAGCGTACATGCTCTGCCTCGTAGAGGGCGCGAACGAAGGCTTCGCCATCCCCCACCCGTGGCCAGAGATAAAAGCCGCCGGCGGGCGTTTCTACCGGCAGCACCGCACCGAGAATATCATGGGCGGCGGCAAACTTCCGGGCATAATCGGCACGGGTATGCTGCACATGCTGCTCATCCTGCCAGGCGGCGATGGCGGCGGCCTGAATGAAGGGCGGCGTGGCGGCACCCAGATAGGTCCGGTAACGGACAAAAGCCTTGAGAATATCCGCGTCACCCGCGACAAAACCACTGCGCGCACCGGGGATGCTGGAGCGCTTGGAGAGGCTGTGAAAAGCCAGCACCTGCGCGAGACTGCCGGTTGCCGCGGCGGCCTCCAGAATACCCGCAGGCGCCTGTCCCTCGGGGTAGAGCTCACTGTAGCACTCGTCGGCGGCGAGCAGGAAGCCGTGTTGTCGGGCTTTGGCAATCAGCCAGCCCAGCGTCTCCAGAGACAGGGTCGCCCCTGTGGGATTATGGGGAGAGTTGACGTAAAGCAGTGCAGTGCGTGCCCAGACGGATTCGTTTACGGCGGCAAAGTCCGGCTGCCCGCTGGCATCGCAGTTCAGATAATAGGGCTCTGCCCCGGCGAGCAAGGCAGCACCCTCATAAATCTGATAGAAGGGATTGGGCAACAAGACCAGGAGCTTGGGGGTCTGACAAGGCGGCAGCGCCGCCTGCGCGATGCTGAACAAGGCCTCGCGGCTGCCGTTGGCGGGAATGACATGCCGCTCCGGATCGAGAAAACCAGCGGGCAGGGCAAAGCGCCGGGTGGCCCAGTCGGCAATGGCCTGCCGTAAACGCAGGCCGCCGAGCACCTTGGGGTACTCGGCGAGACCATGCAGGTGCTCAATGATCGCTTCACTGACGATAGCCGGCGCCGGGTGACGCGGCTCACCGATGGAGAAGTCGATGAGCTCCTTGTCCGTCGGTGTCACGCCCGCCAGCAGCGTGCGCAGACGCTCGAAAGGATAAGCCTGCAAAGTTTCCAACAAGGGATTCATGGAGTCTTTCGTCATAAGCAGCGATTCTGGGGCAAGGATGGCGGTCATGACAAGTGCCTGAAAGGGCTGCGCCACGGTAGGCGTTTTACCTGTGTGTATGCTTTAGACAGGACCGGCAGGTAAATATTTTTGTCAGGACATGTCGATACGCGCGAAAAACGCCTTTATAACCATGTACTTTTGGCCGTACGTAGACATCATGAATATTGCGTAGTGGTACGCGATCGAAGGACCCTCGAATGGATACTGATAGTCACTGCTAAGTGAATCGACCTTCTAGTCCAAGCTCGATAAATCTTGGCATACCAGGATAGGCGACGTAGAACGGACTGGCTCCTGGTGCTGGTTTTGCCAGCAACAACTTATAAATCTGATCGTAGTGCGCATAATAGTGTCTGTTCAGTAAGTTATCTATATTTAGGGTTACTTTCAGCCATTTCAGGTGATCTTCGTGTATCGGAATTTTGTAGGCGGCGGACAGATTCATTATAAAATAATTCCCGAATCGCACCGCGGAGTCTGGTGTTGTCCACCCCGCAAGATCCGGGATTCCGGACGCCGCGGATACCGCCGGTGGTAATGGCGGGGCATTGGTCCCTATCATGGTGCCCGTATAACTGCCGAGTAATTGACCCGTGAAGTTTCCTCTATTATAGGTCAGTGAGAGATTACCTAGCCAGTTGGGAACATCCGCCAACGGGTCTCCGGCCAAGACATATCCGTACTGGACTGACGAGGCGGTATCCGCCGCGAAGTAGCTATTTTTATAATTTGCTTGGGTATAGGACAAACTGCCTGCAACTGTTAAATGCTGTGTCAGCAGATACTTACCAGATGCCTCCAGGCCTTTGTATTGGAGTTTGCCAACATTGGTATACAAGGACAGATTTTCAGCGGGCAGTGTCACAAATGAGAACGCGCCATGCTCATCTTGTAAAAAACCATCGAAGTTGACATAAAGTCTTTTGCTGATATAACGCAGTCCTGCCTCATAGGCATTCACTGTTTCTGGTCCAGGCGCTGTTGTTGTACTTCCTGTCCCCCCCAAGGTGTAGTCGCCAACGGGCGCAAAGCGCGCGCCTTTACCATAGCTGGCATAAGCGATGATATTTTTGGTGGCGTCATAAGACACCCCAAGATACGGCAAAATGGTCTTGTCGTAGTTACCCAGTGTGTATGCGTGATCAGGCGTCGCGTACACGTTCTGCGGAATATAGTTACTCGAACTCACACCCGTCAGAGTGACTCCTGGCTCGATATGCAGGGTATCGTTCAATAGATTGATCTTGTCCTGTAGATACCCGCTATAGACAGCACGATGGCCCCGGAGTCCATATTCATAGGCATTATAACCATTGATCTGCGGCATATTGAGTGTGCCATAGACATACTGAGAGGAATGATTCGTCTCCTCGGCGATCAAACCGCCGAGGCTAATGTCGTTGTGTGGCAGGAAGAAATTCACTTTTGGTGCAAAGCCAATGGTGTCCGAGTTCGTGTAGTTGATCCCAGCGGCTTCGCCGGAGATGTAGCTGCCAAAAGTCTGCACAGGATTATAGGAAAAGTCGTGGTGGGCCGCACCGGGACCACCGAGATACCCGTCGTAGACGATTGGAGTGTAGTAGTTATTCTGGTAGGGATAGTTGAAGCCGATCACAGCGGGATTGGTTTGTGCTTCAAACTTGCTGGACTTATGGATGTAAAAAACCCGCGCGCTGGCGATCACATGGCGGTTGATGTAGGTTCTATCTCCGACAATCGCCGTGAGATAATGGTTGAACTGCTGGGTACTGGTCTGCGACAAAGGCACATTGTAGTAGAGGCCATTTTTCTGCTGCAAGGCCACCGGGTAGCCCCCGTAGTCTGACTCATACCCATTGCCGCGATTGTAGAGCAGGGTCGCGAAGATTTTCGACAGGCCATAGTCATAGGGTTTCACCGCAGAGAACAAGAAGTCCGCATAGCGAGCGGGTGTGTGTTGTATATAGCCGGCTGTTTCCGTCTGACTATAACGCGCTAACAATTTGAGGCCACCACTGTGCGGGATGATGCCGGAGTTGAGCTGTACGCCGTACACATCGGTCGAGAACGATCCGATCCGGGTGAAGAGGTCGGCGTACTGCTTGTCGGTCGGCTGTTTTGTTTGATAGTTGATGGTACCGCCGATGGTAGCGAATCCACCCCGATCAGGAGGAGCCACGCCCGGATAGACATGGATCCCCGCCACCTGGCCAGTGGAAACCAACGAGCCAATACCGTAGCTGTTAAGGGCGCCTTCCCCGCCCGAGAGGAGACTGGTCATCGGTATCCCATCCAAGGTCTGCGCGAGCTGACTCATGCGTACGCCGCGCACCGTCAGTGTCGGCATAGATGGTCCAATATTCTGCTGATATTCATTTACGGACGGCGTCAATTTGAGAATGCTGTATATTGATGCAGCCGAACTCGCTGCCTTGATCTGCTCGTGACTAATCACTGACATGGCCGAAGCAATATTTTTTTCACCTACCAACAGTTTTTGATACTTCTTATCAATACTTTTCAGCTTAATAGCCTTGGTAGTCTTGGCCGCAGAGTTTGGATTTACCGCTATGCCAGTGGCGTGCGCAGAAACCAGCGCGTTAGCAGCCATGAGTGCCGCCAGGATAAGGCTTCTCTCAGGTGTATATCGATAAATATTTAATAATTTTAATGAGTTATATGTAGTGTCAGTCTTACGGGATTCGTTCATCACGTTTACCTCTAGCCATGAGAAAAATCGGTCGTTAAGCCTTCATAATACCAACCATTTGGTAAATAAGCATGAAGTATGCCAGTTTTTGTTGTGAGGCTGAATTTCCAGCCTATCTGTGACCATATAGTCTAACTATTGCTGATTTTTACCGGATTTATGGATATAACGGCAGCTCTGAACAACTCATGACGGTATTGCGTCATGGATGCATTACTTTGGTGCGATTGCACCATGACATTGCCTCATAATGGGGAATGCGCTGTTCCGGAGGCTGGTTTACCGATCCATTTTCGGCCGTCAAGCGGCACTGGCTTTCTGCAGGCGGCAGCATTGTTGAAATTGAACGATACACATGGCGCGAATCATGCTTCTGCATTGGGGTGACTATTATGCGGTTCCGGATTTCGCGGTTCGGCTTGTTGCCCGCCAATACCATGTCTACGGAGGTTCTACGCACATGTCCTTATCCTATATTGTGCACTTGGCCAATTATTCCGATGGGGTGTTATATCTGCTCATGCTGTTGCTGCTGATTGAACTGACGGTGGTTTTTGATCGCGGCTGGTACCTGCGCAAAGCGATCCACAAAGGCAAGGAAACCCTTCTGACCGTTTCCGGGCACGGCAAGCTGTACCGGGACGATCTGAAGGCCCTGGTGGATCGTTCGGCAGGTCTTCCGGAAGAAAGCCTCCTGACGGTGGCACTGCGCTACTATGGCATGGTCCATCATTACGGCAGCGCCCGGGGCGAAGGCTTCTCCAATCGCCTGGACGAGGCCATCTTCCTGACCACCCCCAGTTTCGATAAACGCCTGTGGATTCTCGATACCATCGTCACCCTGGCTCCCTTGCTCGGGTTATTTGGCACCATTCTCGGCATGTTCCACGCCTTCTCCATCCTCGCGGCACCGGGACATAACCCTACAGCAGTCACCGGTGGTGTCGCCGACGCCCTGATCGCCACCGCTTCGGGCCTCTTCATCGCCATGATCGGTCTGATCAGCTTCAACGCCTTCAACAATACGATCGAGAAAATCATTCACCAGATGGAATCCCTGAAGGTGGTGTTGATGAACCGTATGGATGGCGCACCGATGGTCAACGAGGAGCCATCGACCTCCGGTCCCGATCCCATCAACCCTATTCCGGAGGCGAAGCCTGCCGCACGGACCGCAAAAGCCGCCGCTAGCGCATCAGCGATCACGCCACAACGCGCGGCATCCTGAAAAAGGGGGTTGACCCATGTTGCCACAGCGTCGTCCGCGTAAAAAAGGCCGGGTAGAGATCATTCCGATGATCGATGTCATGCTTTTCCTGTTGGTCTTCTTCATCATGATCGCCTTGCAGATGATTACCGACAAAGGGCTCAAGCTGAATTTGCCCACGTCCAGTCAATCCAAAGCGCTGCCGCATCCACACTTTGTGGTGAACATCCAAACCGACGGTAGTGTGGTGGTGAAGGGCAAACCCATGGGTCTGGATGCGCTGCAACAAATGCTGGCCAGCGACGGGGATGTCGCCAAGACGGACGTCACCATTGCGGCGGACAAAAAGGTTCCCTTCCAGGATTTCGTGCGCGTCATGGACCGTTGTCAGAAGGCAGGGGTCACCAGTATTGGCATCGCGACACAGGCAAAGGCATGAATAGCGCCATTCTCCCCGGATACCTGCCACCGGAGCACCGGGGTGACCGCAACCCGCATTTTAAATATGCCGTTGTTGCCGCAGTGCTGGTAGAGGTAGGAATCGTGGTGGGGTTGATGTCCATGCCCAGGACCCCGCCGACCCCCAAGCCCGTTAAGAAGGTGGTATCGGTCCGCATGGTGACTTTGCCGCCGCCCCCGCCGCCCGCACCGAAGGTGGTGCCGCCCAAACCGGTACCCCCCAAGCCCACCATCCCACCGCGACCCGTGGTGCATCGTCCGGCACCGGTACCCATTCAACCGCCGTCACCGCCCAGCCCACCGGTGATGCATCGTCCGCCGCCCCCGGTCCCGGTCCCCCCGGTCCCGGTCACCCCACCATCGCCCCCCATACCCGCGCCACCCGCACCGGCACCCGTCTACAGCGGAATTGGCGCCTATGGATCCGGAGCCCGGTCGCTGGTAAAGCAGAATCTGCGTATTTCGGCGATCATCAAACGCCTGCATCTCCACGGTACGGTTGTGGTGTCCTTCCGGGTGTCGCCGGGCGGCGGTAAGGCGTTTACGGTACGGGTGGTGGGCGGCACCACCAATCCGTTGATTCGCCGGGCGGCTTTACGCGCCTTGAGCGCGACATCGTTCCCGGCCTATACGCGCAGCATGCCGAACAAGGCCCTGACTTTTACCGTGCCGATTGAGATCTCATGAGCGCGTTGTACTGAAGGGCATGTTTCCGGTAGCCGAAATCATCCCCGAGTCGGAAGAGCGCACAGAAGCAGGGTTGTTGCCACCGCCCTGTCGCGATGAGGGAGAGCGGGTGACTGTGTTACTCGGCGCGCTCGATGGTCCACTGGACTGGCCCCAGGTCGTTGCCATGGCGCGGCCCTGGGTGGATGCCGTGCGCAAACACCCGGCGCCTTTTTGGGCGCTGGAATCCTTACTGCGCGAATACCCCATCACCAGTTCGGAGGGGCTGGCCCTGATGCGTCTGGCGGAAGCACTGCTGCGGGTGCCTGACATGGGCACCGCGGCGCTGCTGGCTGCCGATCAGTTAGGCCAAGTCCGCTTCGCCGGAGCAGAGAATCATTCCTGGGTGACCCAGATTTCCGGACGTATTTTGATTCTGTCGCGCCGACTGCTGGCGGAACGGGAGACCGCCACTCTGGTACAACGGCTGGGTATGAATACGGTGGTCACCGCCGCAGTGCGCGCCATCGCGCTGTTGGGTCGGCAATTTGTGCTTGGTCAGGATTTGGTGGAGGCGCGTCGACGCGCGGCAGACGTTCGTAAGCGTCGACCGGCCCTCTGTTATTCTTATGACATGTTGGGGGAGGGTGCCCGTAATAGCGCGGATGCCGCGCGCTACGCGGCTGCTTACCAGGCGGCACTGCAGTCCCTGGCGATGCAGCCGGGTTCCGGGGGACCTGAACAGCGGGATGGCATTTCCATCAAATTATCGGCCTTGCATCCCCGTTATGAAGAGAGTCAGCGGAAGCGTCTGTGGGCCGAACTGCTGCCTAAACTGGGACAACTGGCGGAAGTGGCGGCGCGGGGGCGGCTGAATCTCACTCTGGATGCCGAGGAAAGTGATCGCCTCGAATTGCAGTTGGACCTTTGGGATGCGGTCCAGCGGAAAATGGCCCGCAACCCCGTGACCGCCGGCTGGAATGGCTGGGGAATCGCCGTCCAGGCTTATCAGACGCGTGCGGCCGAGGTAATCAGCGAGGTGCTGGCGCGAGCGCGGCGCAATCAGAGCCGGTTGATGTTACGCCTTGTCAAAGGAGCCTACTGGGATACCGAGATCAAGCGGGCACAGGAAATGGGGCTCGCCGGATATCCCGTGTTTACCCACAAACATCATACCGACATCAGCTACGCGGTTTGTGCGGCACAGCTTCTGGAACATGCTGTCGGACCAGAGGCGTTGGTGTATCCGCAGTTTGCGACCCATAATGCAGCGACTATTGCTGCGGTGCTCCAGCTGGCAGCGGCGTCTCCCGACACCCGTTTTGAGATGCAGCGTTTACATGGCATGGGTGAGGGTGTTTATCGCGAGGTCTTGCGTCACTCCGCGATACAGTCCTTGCGGGTGTATGCGCCCGTCGGCCGGTATCGGGATCTGCTCGCTTATCTGGTGCGGCGTCTGCTGGAAAACGGTGCGAACACCTCTTTTATGCATCAATTGGCGAATCACCAGGTAGCCGCCGATGACCTGCTGGTTAGCCCGCTCTGGCGGGCCGATGACGTTGCGCTGGCGGCGCCGCGCGATATATACGGCACCCTCCAGGGCCAGATTCGCCCCAATAGCCAAGGGATGGACATGACTTATGCGAACGAACGCAATCCGGTAACGGCGGCCGCTTTGGCTCTGCGCGTGCCGACATCTGCGGAGATCCACCCCGAGGAGATGGACCCGCTCCTGCGTACCTTGCATGCCGCGCAGCCGCGTTGGGATATGGTGCCGGTGGAACGGCGTGCCGAGATCATGACGCACGCCGCCGACCTGTTGGAGTCCCGCCGTGAAGTCCTGCTTGCGCTGCTCCTGCGCGAGGCGCACAAAACCCTTGGTGATGCGGTGGCAGAACTGCGGGAAGCGGCCGATTTTTGTCGCTATTATGCGATCCAGGCGACCGCCTTGATGCGCCCGGAAATGCTGCCGGGGCCAACGGGGGAGACCAATACCTTGCGTCTGCGCGGGCGTGGCGTTTTTGTCTGCATCAGTCCGTGGAATTTCCCATTGGCTATTTTCGCCGGGCAAGTGGTTGCAGCGCTCGTGACGGGTAATAGTGTTGCCGCCAAACCGGCCGAACAAACCGTGGCCATTGCCAGAGTCTTTGTGGAACTGCTCTGGGAGGCGGGGGTTCCGCGCGACGTGGTGGCCCTGATGCCGGGCCCCGGCGAAACCGTGGGTGCCGCGCTGGTAAATCACCCGTTGACCGCGGGGGTGATTTTCACCGGCTCCACGGGGGTGGCGCGACATATCTACCGAGCCCTGGCGGCGAAAGAGGGGCCCATCGTTCCCCTCATCGCGGAGACTGGCGGTATTAATGCCATGATCGTGGACTCGACGGCGCTGGTGGAGCAAGTGGTGGATGCCGTTGTCGCCTCGGCTTTTCGTTCTGCCGGACAGCGCTGCTCGGCGCTACGCCTGCTCTGTGTACAGGAGGAGG
>NZ_DAHVHY010000071.1 GCF_027322205.1 Acidithiobacillus sp. | reverse complement strand
AACAAAATGGCGTGATGCGCCGTCAGCGCCCGACCCGATTCAGAGATGATACGCGGCTCCGGCAGCCCCTCCTGGCGCGACACATCGGCCAGCGTGGCAACGATGGCATGGGCATAGTCGGAGACATGATAGTTCGTGGAGCAGTATGCGCGGGAGTGCGTCCCTTCATAGTCCACACCCAGCCCGCCGCCCACATCCACCACCTCCAGGGCCGCGCCCAGGTGTCGCAATTCCGCATACAGGCGGGCGCATTCGCGCATGCCGCCTTTGATGAACTGAATATTGGGAATCTGGGAGCCGAGATGGAAGTGCAGCAATTGCAGACTATCCAGCGCATTTTCTGCCCGTAGGCGGTGGACGAGTTCCAGGATGTCCGCCGTAGACAGGCCGAATTTAGACTTTTCACCACCGGTATTTTGCCACTTGCCGGAACCGGCGGATGCCAGCCGCGCGCGCACCCCGATCCGGGGTTTGACGCCGAGCTTGCGAGCCTCATTCAGGATCAGAGGCAATTCCGAGGGTTTTTCCACCACCAGGTAGACCTGCATGCCCAGCTTCTCACCCGTCAGGGCCAGGCGAATATACTCGTTGTCTTTGTAACCATTGCAGATGATGGTGCCGCCCACCGGCATCAGTCCGATGACCGCCAGCAACTCCGGTTTGCTACCCGCCTCCAGACCGACGCTACCCGCACCGGCACGCAAAATTTCTTCGACGACGCGCCGTTGCTGATTGACCTTGATCGGATAAACGGGGGTGTAGCTACCGCTATAGTTGAGGGCGCGGATAGCCTCACCAAACGCGCTGTGCAGGCGCGCAACTCGATCGCCCAGAATCTGCGGAAAACGCAGAAGGCAGGGTAAAGCGAGGGAATGCTCACCCAGTGCCGCCGCGACATCGGCCAGCCCAATAGCGGCACCCTGCGGGTTGGCATCGGGACGGACGATGATCTGTCCGTCCGCTCCGACATCGAAATACCCCTCGCCCCAATGCGGCAAGTTATACAGATGGCGACTATCCGCGACCGACCATGTCATGTGTTCACTCCCCTGATGCCCTGCGCGCAGTCTAAGGGCTCAGCAGGTCAGTAGACAAGGGGATCACAAGGCATCATTAGCAAAATCCGCCAAACGCGAACGCTCACCGCGACGCAGGGTGACATGTCCGCTGTAGGCCCAGTCCTTGAAGCGATCCACCACATAGGTCAATCCTGAGGTGGTTTCCGTCAGGTAGGGCGTGTCGATCTGCGCAATATTGCCCAGGCAGACAATTTTGGTCCCCGGACCGGCACGGGTGATCAGGGTTTTCATTTCCTTGGAGGTCAGATTCTGTGCCTCGTCGATAATGACGAACTTCTCCAGAAAGGTGCGCCCACGCATAAAGCTCATGGATTTGACGCGAATCCGCTTATTGATCAGATCCTGCGTCGCACTGCGTCCCCAACTGCCGCCATCATCACTGCCGCGCGCCAGAATTTCCAGATTATCCTCCAGCGCCCCCATCCACGGCAGCATTTTCTCTTCCTCCGTGCCGGGCAGGAAGCCAATCTCATCACCCACCGGCACGGTCGCACGGGTAATGATCACTTCCGAGTAGCGCTTCTGCTCAAAAATCTGATGCAGCGCTGCCGCCAGCGTCAGCAGCGTCTTACCGGTACCGGCGTGCCCCAGCAAGGTGACAAAATCGATGTCCGGATCCAGCAGTAGATTCAGGGCAAAATTCTGTTCCGGATTGCGCGCCAAAATGCCCCAGACTGCATGTCGGTCGCTTCGATAGTCGGTTATGCGCTCGATAATGGCGTGTTCCGGATGCACTTCGCGGACAATCGCCGCGAAGTCTTCGGCCACCCCTGCCTGTGTATTGATCGCGATAAACTGATTGGGATGCCAGCGCTGAATGGCCGGGCCGCTGATTTTGTAATAACTCCGTCCGCTTTCCTGCCAGGCGTCCAGATCGCGACTATGCAGATCCCAGAAATCGGCACTCAGCGTCTCAGTACCGGTGTAGAGCAGGTCCACATCGTCCAGAGCACGATCGTTCTGGTAATCCTCCACCCGGATCCCGAGGGTGCGCCCCTTGATGCGCAGATTGATATCTTTGCTGACGAGAATCACGTCTTTTTCGGGATGACGATTCTGTAAGGCCAGAGTCACGGCGAGGATTTCATTGTCCGCCTTACCACCGGCCAGATCTTCAGGCAGCGCCTGCTGATGTGCGGCAGTCTGGAAATAAAGTCGCCCCTGCGCATAAGGCAGCACCAAACCACGATCCAGATCAGCGGTATCCGTCAGCATCTCGTCCAGATAACGGCTGACCTGACGCACATTACGCGCTTGCTCACTCAGACCTTTTTTGTGCTGATCCAGCTCCTCCAGAACGACCATCGGCAGCAAGATGTCGTGTTCCTGGAAGCGGAATAGCGCTGAGGGATCGTGCATCAGCACGTTGGTATCCAGAATGTAGAGACGCGCCCTCACCGGGCTTGAACCCCCCGCTTCCTGGCGACTCATGGCAATTGCTTGACGATGTCTAAGATGGCGGCGGCATGTCCGGCGGCCTTCACTTTGCGCTCGACGTAGGCGATTTTACCTTCCCGGTCGATCACGAAAGTGCTGCGTTCAACGCCAATGCTCACCTTGCCGTAATTGTTCTTCTCCTTGAGTACATTAAAGGCCTTGCAGAGTGCTTCATCCGTGTCGACCAGGAGCGGAAAAGGGAAGTTAAACTTGCAGGAAAACTTTTCATGGCTGGCCAGCGTATCCCGGGAAACACCGAGAATTTCCGCGCCAGCAGCCTGGAATTCCGGGTAGAGTGCCGTGAACTCCTGCCCCTCTGTCGTACAACCCGGCGTGTCATCCTTGGGGTAAAAATAGATCACTACGACCGTTCCACGCAGGTCATCGATGCTGATGGAGGATGCCTTACCATAGGCTGCGGCATGAAACTGAGGTACAGGTTGACCGATGGTGATGACTTCTGGGGACATGAGGAACTCCTGAATGGGCCTGGCTGAAAATCTAGCGCGGCAGATGGGGCGCTGTCCAGGGAAGTAACGCAGGGCCATTGCTTGCGCCCTCCCGGCCTTCTGCTCTAGCATGACTTTATGGCGCATTTATCACTCCATCCCACCCTCACGGCGGAAGTTTCCGATGCCGAGGCGGCGCAGCGTCTCCGCGCTATCGGGCAACGCATCACGCGTTTACGGGTAGCAGTCTTCAAAACACTGCTGGCAGCCGAGCAACCACTCAGTCATCCCGAGGTGCAGCAGCGCCTGGAAGCATCGGAGACGGGTGCGATTGACCGCGTCAGTCTCTACCGTAATCTGGAGTGGCTGGTACAAAACGGACTCGCCCACCGAGTCACAACAGACGACCGGATCTGGCGCTTTAGCGCCCGCCGTGAAGAAACAGCCACCCAACACCCGCATTTCCATTGTGTCTCTTGCGGCCAGGTGTTTTGCCTGCCTGAAAGTAGTGTGCCGGTGCCCCGGCTGCCCGTCGACTATTCTATGACTGAAATGGAGTTGGTGGTCAACGGGGTTTGCGCCCGGTGTGGGAAGGAACCGCCGCAAAAAACCAGCCGACACTGATCGTACCCGGTTTATTTTTCTCGATAAAAAAGTCATTGCCTCCGGAATGGTTTTCCATCCGGTCGCATTGCCTTATAATACGACGTGCCACGCCTCGCCCACCACCCTTATGAAAGGAACTGAGAGTACCATGCGCCGTCTGCCCTATGATGATTACAACAAGAAAGAAATGATTCTGCGTGACTTCCTCGCCATGGACAGAACGGTGTTTGCAGGTACGCGTACTTTCCTGGGGTATATTCGCGTGACCTTAACCCTAGTCATTGCCACGCTCATTTTTATTCGTATCTTCAATGGCCACCTTGAGGACCATATTTTCTATCTGGGTTTTATTCTCGCACTGATTATCTTGGCCGCAGGCATTTCTCTCTATTTGAAAATAAAAACTCACCATAAAGATTTACAGCGAATGGAAGCTTATGAGAAGATAGAGGATGATCTGCAATGAAATCTCGATTTTTATTCAACCATCTGGATGCGCATCGCGACTATTTTCATACTTATCCGAAAAGTAAATTGGTGCTCCGTGACTGGCTCGCACTGGACCGCACGGCAGCCGCCAACCGCCGGGTTTTCTATTCTTTTTTGCGCACCACGCTGGACTTGACCATAGCTGGTTTGATACTGATCCACTTCTTTAATTATCAAGCCATTATCGTTATCGGTGCGATATTTCTTTTGTTATCAGTGGTTGTGGGAAGCTTTAGCTACTTCCGATTTTTACGGGTTCAGAGTCACTACCATAAGTTTTTGCGAGAGTCTGGATCGTACTTTCCGCCTCTTCTGGCGCGCAAAGGCAACCATTCCTGATTCGATCCAGCACGCTTAATCTTCGAGTTCCTGTGCGTTAATTTTTGGCGCGTTCTGGAGTGATGGGCGTTTCCACTCGTAATTACTCGTATTGTCGCCCCGTTGCTCACACGCTTGATAGCGCTGATAGGCACTTACTTTTGCCAGCTCTCTCTGTAATTCCAGTTCGGCGCGGGCGAAATCCATAGGGGGAACAGCACCTTTCGCCAATGTGGCCTGGGCATCTTTAATGCGACTCTGTGTATCATGAAGGTCAATATCCATGATCCGCAGACTTGCATTGGCGAGTATGGTCACGGTATCGGGCTGAATCTCCAGCAGCCCGCCCTCCAAAAAAAGAATCTGTGTCCGACCATCGGCCTGGGTAATACGCAACTCTCCGGCGCGCAGCCCTGACAGCAGGGGCGCGTGTCCCGGCAGTATTCCAATCTCGCCCAGTTCCGCCGGCACTGCCGCAAAACGCGCCATACCGCTGTACACTTCGCCGTGGATATCAACCACGTTGATACGGAACGTTCTGTTCTGCTGCATATTTATTCCTTTTCTGAAAGCATCGCCAAAAATTGTGTTTCAGTAAGCTGTTTCAAGCCCAGCTTTGTAGCCTTTTCCGCCTTACTGCCCGCTTCTTTACCGACAATCACATAGTTTGTTTTAGCAGAAACGGCGCTACTGATTTTCCCGCCCGCGTTTTCTATGGCGGTTTTGGCCTCTTCCCGAGTCATACTGTCTAAAGATCCGGTGAGTACCAGGGTCATTCCCTGAAAACGTCCGCTTTTTTGCGGCTCGACGACATCCCAATCCAAACCGGCAATCCGCAACGCCGCGATCACGTCACGGTTATGGGACTGGGCAAAAAAATGTACGATAGATTCTGCCACTATGGGTCCCACATCGGGAATGTTCTGCAAAACCTCCGGCGTTGCGGCCAGTAAGGGTTCCAGGTCGCCAAAATAGGCTGCCAGAGATTTGGCCGTGCTTTCTCCCACCTGGCGAATACCCAGGGCGTAGAGGAAGCGAGGTAAGCTGGTATGGCGGGACTGCTCTATTTCCGCCAGCAATTTTTGGGCGGAGCGACTGGCCATGCGCTCCAATCCGCAAAGTGCGGCCTCATCCAGATGATAAATATCGGCTACGGAATGCACCAGACCACATTCGACCAGTTGCTGGACGAGCTTCTCGCCCAAGCCCCGGATATCCATGGCCTTGCGCGAGGCGAAGTGCTCGACAGCGCCCATCCGTTGGGCCGGGCAGTACAGCCCACCCATGCAGCGGTGCGCCGATTCGTTGGCCAGCCGCAGGACTTCCGAATCACAAACCGGACAACGCAACGGCATTTGCCAGGGTTGTGCCGTTGGTGGACGTTCCTCCTTGAGCACCATGACCACTTCCGGAATTACATCCCCGGCACGGCGCACCAGTACCGTGTCGCCCACGCGTATATCTTTACGATCCACCTCATCCTGATTATGCAAACTGGCACGGCTCACGGTCACGCCCCCCACTTGCACAGGCTGCAAGACAGCCACCGGAGTAATGACACCGGTGCGCCCCACGGAAGCCAGGATATCTTCGACCACGGTACGTTCTTCGTGCGCCGGAAATTTATAGGCAATGGCCCAACGCGGTGCGCGAGCGGTAAAGCCTAAGCGCTCCCTGTCCGTCAAATCATCGACTTTGAACACGAGACCGTCTATTTCAAAAGGCATGCCTTCGCGTAATTTCTGTATTTCATTGAAATAGCTTTCGCATTCCGTAAGATGGCGAACACTGCGCAAGTAAGGCGTCACTTCAAAACCCCAGACGGAGAGATTGTGCATCACCGCGCGGTGCGATTCTCCCAGTGGCATACTGCTTTCTCCCCATCCCCAGGGAAAGAACGCCAGGGGGCGTTTCGCTGTCACTTTGGAATCCAGTTGCCGCAGGCTGCCCGCTGCCGCATTGCGCGGATTGGCGAAGGGATTCTCGCCGGCGCGCAGGCGCTCTTCATTCAATCGCTGGAAAGCCGCCACGGGAATCACCACCTCCCCGCGTACCTCCAGCAGCTCCGGCCAGCCCTTGCCCGCCAGTTGCAGAGGAATGTTGCGGATGGTACGGACATTAACAGTAACCTCCTCACCGGTTTGACCATCTCCGCGGGTCCCGGCCTGCACCAGTTTGCCATCCAGGTAACGAATATTGACCGAGAGGCCATCAAATTTGGGCTCAGCGCTGAGCGGAACATCCTCGCGGCCAAGCCCCTTCTGCACACGTGCCAGCCAGTCGCCAAAACCACCCCGATCAAACACATTGTCGAGAGAGGTCATTGGTACGGTATAGCGTACTTCCGCAAACACCTCCAAGGGCGCTGCCCCTACCCTCTGGGTCGGCGAATCGGCACTTTGCCATTGCGGGTTGCGGTCCTCCAGACGGCGGAGTTCGCGCAGCCGTGCATCATATTCCGGATCACTCAGAGTCGGTGCATCTTGCTGGTAATACGCGTTATTGGCGGCCACCAATTCGGCACGCAACTGCTGGATACGCTTAAAGTCCGTAGGATTGCCCTGCACCACCATCCGCTCCTTGCTTTCGAGAATATACCCTGCGCATGCACCTAATTACGCCCAGTCCCTGGCAAATTATACCAGAAAGCACATTTGCGATATGCTGGCGCCGCATTTGCCATTGCCCAACTCACTGGACGGAGAACCTATGGCCCTCACTCTTTTTGATCTGGACAACACGCTGCTGTCTGGTGACTCTGATCATGCCTGGATGAAATTTCTCGGCAGTCGCGGCATTGTAGACGCCGAGTATTTCAATCGTCGCAATGACCAGTTTTACGCGGACTATATGGCGGGCACCCTGGATATTCAGGCTTTCCTGAATTTTCAGCTCACCCCTCTGGCTGCATACTCGCGTGCTCAGCTCAATGCCTGGCACCGGGAATATTTGCAGGAATGGGTGCTACCGATGATTTCGGATCGCGCCCGCGCCCTGATCGAGAATCATCGCCGACAAGGTGACCTGCTGGTCATCATCACCGCCACGAATCGTTTTGTGACGGCACCCATTGCTGAAGAACTGGGTATTGCGCATCTGCTCGCGACGGAGCCCGAAGAAACGGCGACAGGGGAATTTACCGGCCAGACGGTTGGCATCCCCTGTTTTCAGGCGGGCAAAGTACAATGCCTACGGGACTGGTTGCAGATACAGGGATTGGACTGGGAGTTCGCTCTGCAAAATAGCACTTTCTACAGTGACTCCCACAATGATCTGCCTTTACTGGAAACCGTCACCCACCCCGTCGCGGTTGACCCCGATCCGCGCCTGCGTGCCCTCGCCGAAGCCCGGGGTTGGCCTATTCTTTCGCTGCACCCGGCACCGGTCGAACAACACGCCTGAATACCGTTAAGATGCGCATTCGAGTCTGGAATCTGCCCCCCATCCCCACGCGGCTCCGTCACCATCGAATGCGTCGTCGCGCGCCGCCCGGCGAGTGATCCTGCAGCGCCAAGCAGCAGGGCGCCGGTGCAAACAGAGGTGACAAACCGCGCCGCCGACGCTTGGCGCTGCACCCATGCCTGTACTTCTTTATCGAGCAGCAAAAGGTTGATGCCGACGCCACCGGGAATGCAAAGCACATCCACCAGCGGCCCATCGCCCTGTGTCGTCGTCGGGTAAAAGCGCACACCAGTCGAACAGGCCACCAGCTCCCGGGTTTTCCAGAAAAGATGGATCTCGCCATCCGGTAGAGCGAAAAAAATCTCATAAGGACCCGCCAGATCCAGCTGTTGAATGCCCGGAAACACCAGAAAACCCACGGTAATCGTCATCCGGGATGGTCCTTTTTGCCATTTTTGCGGCTGGTCAGGATGTATTCAGCCATGGTCTCAGAGTCAGGCTGCTTTTGCTGCTCCAGGTGCGCGACGACACTGTCACGGTTGCACAGCGGCTGGTTCTGGCTGACCTTCCACTTACCGACCCAGCGGGAGATGGGGATTTCTATGCCCACCACCTGCCCAATGAGCCGCTCCGTAAAGTCCTGGGGCGCATCATCCACCTGCCAGGGCGGGGTAAAGCCATTCTCCTGCTGCGCGGTCAGGGCGACCATCTGGTTTCGCACCCAATCAGGATCGTTTCTGACGTGCAACGGACCCTGGGCATGGACAACGGCATAGTTCCAGGTAGGCACCACCTTGCCGGTTTCCGCCTTGGTGGCATACCAGGAAGGGCTGATGTAGTGTTGCGGCCCCTGAAAGATGACCAGCACCTCGCCGTCCGGGGATGCCTCCCGCCACAGCGGATTAGCGCGTGCCAAATGGCCTTGCAGCATCAGTTGCGGTCCTTCGCCGGGTACGAGGTACAACGCCTCCAGACCATTACCGCCCATACTGACCAGTGTCGCGAGGGGATAACGCTGAATCAATGCCCGCAGGATTTCTGGGCGGGTTTCTGCAAACGGGTCAGGGCAGTACATGGTCGGTCTCCGCGCTATTCAATGTTCGGCGCCGTAGGCTCGCTTACGCACAAATCAGTGGCGGGTGGGCAGGCGTCAATGGGATGGCTCCGATACTGCGATATGTTTTGCAGCTTCTCCATGGCGGCGATCAAATCCGGCCAGGGCTCTGCCCAAACCTCCGGATAGGTTTGCTCGCCGTTATAATCAATTGAGAAGGCCAGGTTCTCTTGTCCGGGCGTGAATTCACAGTGGATTCCGGGTTTGCTGTTGCCGCGCGCATCACAACGATACCAGCCCCAGTCGTCCAGCCAGACGGCGGTAAAGCCGTGTGTACAGTAGGGCGGATTGGGGCCGTCCAGCGTCAGTCGTTGATAACAGAATCCTGCAGGGATTTGGTTGGCGCGCCATAAGGCTACCAGCAGATGACTTTTCGCGGTGCATAGGCCAGTGCCTTGCTGCAACACATCCGACGCTGCGCAGGTCACTTCTTCCCGGTGAAAATCCATGCTGTGCTCAATGTGATCGCGTACCCATTCGAAGCAACGCCTGGCGGTTGCCGTTGGGTCGTCAGAGGACAGCGCGGACGCCAACTTGCGGATATCGGCATGCGCATAATCCACGGTGGCGCTTTCCATCAGGAAGTGCGGCGACGGCTGGGTATAGAATTTTGCGAGCTTCATAAATTTCCTGTTATTTCTGTGTGGGTTCGCGTAACACACGGATATCTGCCATATCCACCAGATTCCATTCCCCATTATTACGGTATAGGCGTTTATGCTGATTCGGGTAATCCGCGACATCCTGATCCAGTCGCTGACCGATAGCCAGGTACTCGAGTGTTTCCGTTCCATCGTTGATGATGCTGTGCGCGACTGTATGGCAAGGAAAACCGACGAAGTCACCTGGGGCGATGGGATACTGATCCCCTTCCATGGTGAGCATGCCCTTACCAGACAGCACGTACACGGCCTCTTCTTCATAATGATGCCGGTGGTACTCGGTACTTTCTTTACCCGGCTCTATCTGGATGAGATGTATACCCATGTGCCGGAGTCCTACCGCATCGCCCAAAGACTTATTGATACGAACGGCGCCGGGATTGAGATAATGGACCTTATGTTCGCCCTTCATCTGATCAATCTCCTGCGCGGTGAGCAGCAGTTTTCGGGTGTCCATGTCAGTACCGATCCTTGGAGATATCATCATGTACGTGGCCCATATGGTCATTTGCCTCCGCGCGATTCTTCAATGCCTGATTCATCGCATTAAAACCCGCTAAGGGATTCCATTGCGGATAGGCGGAGAAATCCATGAGGATCGACCACACACGCTCCGGTGATGCCGCAATATCAATCTGTGTCACGATCTGATGCATGGCTATCCTTCGTCGTTATGAAAAAAATCCCTCTATTCG
>NZ_DAHVHY010000070.1 GCF_027322205.1 Acidithiobacillus sp. | reverse complement strand
CCCTGCTGAGCGCCAGCCTGCCCGGCGGCGCCCACATGACGGTGGTGTATGACAAGGCCGACTATATCCGTTCGGCGGTGGAGGAGGTCGAAGTCACCCTGTTGCTCGCCTCCATACTGGTGGCCGGGGTGCTCTGGCTCTTCCTGCGCCGCGGCAGCCCGACCCTGATCGGCGCGCTGGCGATTCCCGCCTCCATTCTCGGCACCTTCGCCATCATTTACGCGCTGGGCTACACCCTGAATACGCTGACGCTCCTGGCGCTGACCCTGGCGGTGGGCTTTGTGGTGGATGATGCCGTGGTCATGCTGGAAAACATCGCCCGCCATGAGGAAAACGGCGAAGAGCCCTATCAGGCGGCGATCGTTGGCAGCCGCGAGATCGGCTTTACCGTGATTTCCATGACCCTGTCGCTGGCGGTGGTCTTCCTGCCTTTTCTGGTGATGGGCGGCATCATCGGTCGTTTATTTCGCGAGTTCGGCGTCACTATCGCGGTGGTCATCCTATTGTCCGGGCTGGTATCCCTTACGCTAACCCCCATGCTCTGCGCCCGCTATCTGCGGGTGAAACATCAGGGACAGAGCCGCTTCGAAAGCGGTTTCCTCAGCCTGCGCGACTGGTACGGGCGCAGCCTGCGGGTGGCGCTCAGCCATCGCGGCTGGGTGTATGGCGGGGCCTTGCTGAGCCTGCTGGCCATGATCGGGCTCTTTATCCTGCTGCCCAAGGGCTTCATCCCTACCGAAGACAGCGGCATGATCATGGGCAATCTGGAATATCCCCAGGGCATTTCCTTTGCCCAACTCGAAACCACCCAGAAGGCCGTCGCCGCTGCCGTCGGCCACAATTCGGCCGTGCAGACCGTGATGTCCAGTGCCGGGCAAGGTGCGGGGGCCTTTGGTTCCGCCAACACCGGGCGGCTGATCATCCGCCTCAAGCCCTTGGGCGCGCGGGCGTCAGGAACCCAGGTCATTGGGGAATTGCGCCGTAGCGTCAGCCATTTTGCCGGAGTGGAAGCGAGTTTCCAGTTACCGCCCGCTATTCAGATGGGGCCGGTCTCATCGCAATCTCATTACCAATACATTCTGCAGAGCGAGGATCAGAATAGCCTGAATGTGACCGTGCCCAAACTGGTAGCCGCCCTGCGCAAAGTACCCGGACTACAGGCCGTTAACAGTGATCTGCAATTAGCCAACCCGGAAATTGAAGTGCACATCCTGCACCAGCGCGCCCAGGCACTGGGGGTCACCCCTGAGGCCATCGAACAAGCGCTAAACTTCGCTTTCGGCGGCACCCAGGTGGGCACCATCTACGCCTCCACCAATCAATACGAGGTCATTCTCGATCTGGCGCGGCAGTTTCAGGAAAATCTCGGGGCACTTTCGGCGATCACTGTGCCGGGCAGCACCGGCCTGGTGCCCCTGGCCGCATTGGCGCACTTCGCTTACGGCGTCGGACCCTTGAGTATCAGCCATTACAACGGACTGCCCAGCGTGACCATTTCCTTCAATCTGGCCCCTGGCACCGCTCTAGGCGATGCGACCCAAGCAGTGCAGGACACGGCGGCAAAGATATTGCCCGCGGATGTGCAGGGAGAGTTTGGTGGGTCCGCCGCGGCCTTTTCCCAGTCCACCGGCAGCCTGCCGCTCCTGCTGCTGGCAACGGTAGCTCTGATCTACGCCATTCTGGCCATTCTCTATGAAGATTTCATCCATCCCCTGACCATCCTCACTGCCCTGCCCCTGGCCGGTTTTGGCGCCTTGCTGGCCCTCTGGATATTCCATCAGGAACTCGATTTATTCAGCTTCGTCGGCATCATTATGCTGGTGGGGCTGGTTAAAAAGAACGGCATCATTATGGTGGACTTCGCCATTCACCGCCGCCGCGAGGGCGCCACGGCCGTGGACGCCATGGTCGACGCCTGTGTCACCCGCTTCCGTCCTATCATGATGACGAACCTTGCCGCGGTGCTGGGTATTCTGCCTATCGCCATTGGCATCGGGGCGGGTGCTGAGTCGCGGGTGCCGCTGGGCGTGGCCGTGGCCGGCGGCATCATCGTCTCGCAGTTCCTGACCCTCTATGTGACACCGGCATTCTATGTACTCTTTGAGGGGTGGAAGGGGCGTTGGCGGGGCAAGGTGCCTGTTTCGGAGCCTGCATCCTTGTGATATATAACGGGCAAAGGCCAACTATCTGAGAGTCTCGCCACATGCCCGCAAAAATACTTTTCCTCCTGCTCACACTTACCCTGTCAGGCTGCGCTTCTCTGCCACCTGTTTCCTCTTCAACCACTACCGCCAGCGCCGCCGCGCGGGGTGCAGCTAGGGCCAATCGCAATGCCGAGACTGCGCAGCAACGTCTCGCCGCCGTCGCCGCCCAGCGTGCCGAGGCTAAACAGCAATTCTGCCCCAACTGGCAACAGGCGCTGGATCATGCGCGCAGCAACGCGATCGGTTGTGCGCAAATGCCCGCAAACGAACAGGCTACCTGCTGGCAGGCCGTGTCCCAATGGGCACAGGAAGAGCGCCATTATTTTCATGCCCTGGCGCCGCTTCTCCAGGGAGGTGCCTATGCATCCCCAGCAGCCCAGGCCGCACATTTTTTTGATCTGGCTCAGGGTTGGGCTATTACCTGTCAGGATGGCCAAAAGGCCTGCACCGCGGCGTCTGGGCACCAGCAAATGGACCATAGCAAAAACGCCGTCAATCAATTCTGCAGGCGTTAATCCTAAAGATACAACGGCGTTCAAAAACCGCTCTGTTTCTGTGCATCCACGATCCTTCTGGCAGCCACATGCTGTCCCAACTGTGCCTCGCAACTGAGATCCTGAAACCGCGGCGCACGAGTACCCGCTCCGCCTGGCATCCCGGTTCCGTTTTTCCCAACTGTTATGGGCCATCGCTTTAGCGCCCCGCTTCGCGTATTCTCAAAATAATTCCCCTACATTCAGGACCGGCTTTTGATCTGGGAAAATCTGTTGTATCTCATTGTCGGCATGATGCTCGGGCTGGTTGTGGCCGGACTGGTAGCGCGCAGCATGATCCAGCGCCAGCAGGATATCAGCACGGCCCTCCGGGAAGGAAAGCAAACCAGTGCCGAGCAGATGGCTAGCCTGCAGCGTGAAATAACTGCGCTGCGGCAACAGGCCCAGGAACAGCAGGAAATCCTCCGCCATGAAAGTGAAAACAGGGCCAGCGCCGAAGCAGAAAGCCGCCGTATCCCGGTACTCGAAAATGCCTTGGTGGTGGAACGCAACAATGCCGCTCGCCTGCAAACAGAGTTGGCCGCACTCCAGGGCCAGTTGGCGGAACTCGGTGAACGGCTGGAGCAGGAACGCCTGCGCGGCAACGAAAAACTGGCCCTCTTGGAAGACGCCCGCCAACGCCTCGGCGATGCCTTCCAGTCCCTTTCCGCCGAAGCCTTGCGCCGTAACAATCAGTCCTTTCTGGAACTGGCGCGGGAGAATCTGGAGCGTTTCCAGGAAAACGCGAAGACCGATTGGGAGGGCCGCCAGAAGGCCGTGGGACAACTGGTGGAACCTATCCGTGAGTCCCTGGAGAAAGTGGGCACCCGCATCGACGCCATGGAAAAAACCCGCGTCGATGCCTACAGCGCCCTCAATGAGCAAATTCGCGGTCTCGTACAAGACCACTTGCCGCGCCTGCATCAGGAGACCGCCGCGCTGGTGAAGGCGCTGCGTCAACCCGCCGCCCGGGGTCGCTGGGGCGAAATGCAGCTCAAGCGCGTCGTCGAAATGGCCGGCATGCTGGCTTATTGCGACTTCACTGAGCAGGAGAGCGTTGCCACCGATAACGGCCAGCAGCGCCCCGATCTCGTGGTACGATTGCCCGGCGGCAAGCGCATCGTCGTCGATGCCAAGGCGCCTCTGAATGCCTACCTGGAGGCCATGGAAACGGAAGATGAACAAAAGCGCGCCCATTTCCTGCACAAGCATGCCAGCGAACTACGCACCCACATGACTCAACTCAGCAAAAAATCCTACTGGGAACAGTTTCAACCGACCCCGGAGTTTGTCGTTCTTTTTGTGCCCGGCGAGGTGTTTTTCAGCGCCGCCCTCCAGGAAGACCCGTCGCTCATTGAATACGGGGTGGAGCAGAAGGTGATCGTCGCCAGCCCCACCACCCTCATTGCCTTGCTGCGCGCGGTGGCCTATGGCTGGCGGCAGGAGTCGCTGGCCGAGAACGCCCGGGCGATCAGCGATCTCGGGAAAGAGCTCTATGACCGCCTGAGCACGCTCGCAGGTCACTGGACGCGGGTAGGGAAGGGACTGGGCCAAGCCGTGGAGGCCTATAACAACGCGACAGGGTCGCTGGAAAGCCGGGTACTGGTCTCTGCACGTAAATTCCGCGACCTCAAAGCCGCCCCGGAAAATAAAGAGATTCCCGGCATGGAACCCGTAGAGCCGACCCCGCGCCTCCTCCAGACCGAGGAGCTCATCGGACTAGGCACACCCGACCACCTCGAGAATCGGCGGTAGCTTACGCAACCCCGCCCGGAGGCGGGAAACAAAAAAGCGTCAGGCGTTTTCCCGCCGCGTCTGTGCCTGCACCAGCGCCAATGGCAGACTGAAAGTGACCTTCTCCTCTACACCAGGCGTCTCTTTCGGCATCCGCGCGCCCCAGCTCAGGAGGGTGTCGATAATCTCCTGTACCAGGCTTTCCGGTGCCGACGCTCCGGCACTGATACCGATTTTTTCTACGGTGTCAAACCATTCACGGTTTAACTGTTGGGCATCTTCAATAAGATGGGTCGGTGTCCCCAGCCGGGTACCCAATTCTGCTAAGCGGCTGGAGTTGGAGCTGTTCGGCGCGCCCACCACCAGCAGAATATCGACGCCGGGCGCCAGCGACTTCACCGCATCCTGCCGGTTCTGGGTCGCATAGCAAATATCATCTTTCTTCGGCCCTTCAATCAGCGGGAAACGCGCACGCAGGGCAATAATCACTTCAGCGGTGTCGTCCATGCTCAAGGTCGTCTGGGTAATGTAAGCGAGCTTCTCCGGGTTGCGGGGCGCCAGGGTCGCCACATCGGCGACATTGGAAACCAGATACATCATGCCCTCCTCAACCTGACCCATGGTGCCCTCCACCTCCGGATGTCCGGCGTGACCGATGAGCACCATCTCCATGCCGTCCCGGCTGTATTTCTTGACCTCCATATGCACCTTGGTCACCAGCGGACAGGTGGCATCAAACACGCTCAGGCCACGCGCCGCCGCATTCTGACGAACGGCAATGGGTACCCCATGGGCGCTGAAAATCACCGTCGCCGCGTCCGGTACTTCATCCAGTTCTTCGACGAAGATGGCGCCACGGGCGCGCAGGTCTTCGACGACGTGACGGTTGTGAACGACCTCATGACGCACATAGATGGGCGCACCAAAAAGCTCCAACGCACGATCGACAATCTGGATCGCCCGATTGACCCCGGCGCAAAATCCACGCGGATTCGCCAATAAAATTTCCATGTTGAGATTCCCGAAAGTAATTATGAAGGATGGTCCATCCTGCCGCCTGCCCTGTCAACCACTAACAACAGCTGACTATTCTGGCAGACTCTGGCGGAAACGATTTCAAAGATCACCCCACAGTGCCTGGGCGACGGCGATGGCGGCGATGGCGGCGGTCTCCGCGCGCAGGATGCGCGGTCCCATGCGCAACACGCGAAAACCGTGGACCCGCGCGGCGGCCACCTCCTCCGCTGCCAGCCCACCCTCTGGGCCACTGAGCAGGGTAATCTCCGGCCCCGGCGGGGCGATACCGGCAAAGCGCTCGGCACCCTCCGGATCCAGCACAAAAGCAGCTCCCCGCACGGCGGCCCATGCCGCCCCTAAAGCAACCGGCGGAGCAAGTTCAGGAAGGGTCGTGGCGCCACTTTGCTCACAGGCGGCAATGACAATGTCCTGCCAGCGCGCCAGACGTTTCTCCCCGCGCGCTTCACTCAGTTGCACTACCCCATGGCGGCAGGCCACTGGCTGAATCCGATGCACCCCGAGTTCTACCGCCTTCTGCAAACTCCAATCCCAGCGCTCCCCCCGGGTCAGGGGCAAAAAGACCTGAATCGCCAAGGGGGAACGGGTCACCTGCAGGCAACACCCAGCAATTTCCAGCACAGCCATTCCTGAAGATACCCCAACCAGCATGGCGCGATAGACAGCGCCATCCCCATTGAACAGCGTCAGCGATTGCCCATTGCGCGCACGCAGCACCTTGAGCAGATGATGGCTGGGTCCTGAGGGAAGTAAAAAAGGCCCGCTTTCAGGGAGGTTGGAATCGGCGTATAAATGAATGCGTGGCATGGAGTCTGATATTGAGCAGGAGAACATGGGTGGGATTATATCATCGTGACGCTGGCGTGGGTGACGCATGATTAAAGACACCGATTGCCGTCGCCCCCCGGTCTGGCAGACGCGGCCCGGGCTGGTTCCTGCCTGGATCTACAATCAGGCACTCATTCTGCAACATGCCGCCCCCGGCCCCGTCTTCATCCCCCTGCGCTACGTCTCGGTCATGGCCATCCTTATGGAGCGGGAATGGGTATTCTGCGACTACATTGGGGGACGTATTGCGGTCAGTGTTTGGCATCACTTTGCCACCCAATCCCGGGATGACCTGCACGAGGGCGTAGCCTGCCAGATGGACCTTTTTAGTCCGGAAGGGGAAGAAATCCTGCGCCGCCTGCCCATGGAATTTCATCAGGCATTGAACAACGCCGTCAAAAAGTCCGCAGAAAAAAGGCGCCACCCTGCCCAGGTGATCGCTCTGGATACCCAGCTCCGTCGGGGCCAAGACCCAGAGGCTGAACACTAAGTCGCGTACCGGAGACAACGCCCATGACACCAGAAATTGATCAGCAATGGGTGGGTAAACTGCTGCGCACCAGCGCCGAACGCTTCATTCTACCCCGTTTTCACACCGTCAGCGCCAACCGCAAACCCGATGGCAGCATCGTCACCAGCGCCGACATCGATAGCCAGAACTTTTTGCAGGACATGCTCGCCGCCCGTTACCCCGACATTCCCCTGCTTGGCGAAGAAATGAGCCCCGCCGAACAAGCCCGCCTGTTACAGGAGGCGGATACGCTCTGGTGTCTGGATCCCCTCGACGGCACCAGCAACTTTGCCGCTGGCGTCCCGGTGTTCGGCATTTCCCTGGCCTTGCTGCAAGGCGGGCGGTCCATGCTTGGCTGGGTGTACGATCCAGTGCGCACCGAGCTTTTCTCCGCAGCACAGGGCGCTGGTGCACGCGTGGATGGTGTGCCTCTGGCGGTTCGCCAGGCACCGAAGCTCCAACACTGTGTCGGGGTCGTCGACTACAAAAGACTTGGCCGCCCCCTCGCCCTACGCCTGATTGACGAGCGCCCCTTCCATAGTCAGCGGAACTTCGGCGCCTCCGTCCTGGAGTGGTGCTGGCTGGCCGCCGGGCGCTATCATTTTTATCTACACGGCGCCCAGCAACTCTGGGATCGTGCTGCGGGTGCCTTGATTCTCGATGAGGCGGGCGGGCGAATCACTCAACTCAATGGCGACGCCCTGAGGGAAAGCGACCTGCTACCGCGCTCCATCCTCGCTACCCTCGACCCCCAACTCCACGAAAGCTGGATACGGTGGCTGGAAACCGCCGCCGAGTTCCCAAATGCAGCCCTTTGATTTATGCTAAAACGATTATTGTCTTCTACTAATCCGTCACTGAAGGAAAAATCCTATGGCCTCCATTGGTAATCTCGCATTGTCCCTGCTTCCCGTTACTGAATCTGCGGCCCGCGCCGCCAGCGGCTGGATCGGCCGGGGGGAAAAGGAACTCGGCGACGGTGCCGCAGTGGACGCCATGCGTTCCGCCATTGCCCAGGTCCCCATGCGTGGCTTGGTCATCATCGGTGAAGGTGAAAAAGACGAAGCCCCCATGCTCTATAACGGTGAGGTGGTGGGCTCGGGTACCGGCCCGGAAGTAGAGATTGCGGTTGACCCCGTCGAAGGCACCACCTTCCTGGCCCAGGGCATGCCCGGCTCCATCTGCGTACTGGCAGCAGCCCCTAAAGGCAGCATGTTCCAGCCCGGTCCGGCCTACTATATGGACAAACTGATTATCCCGGCCCCGGCCCGCGGTAAAATTGATCCTGCCGCACCGATGAAAGACAAGCTCCACGATCTGGCCCGCGCCCTCGGTAAAGAGGTCCGCGAGCTGCGTATTTTTCTGCTCAAGAAGCCCCGCCACGAAGCCATGATCCGCGAGATCCAGGCGGCCGGTGCTACCGTGCGCTTACAGACGGACGGTGACGTCAGTGGCGGCATCATGGCCGCCCTCGGCACCAAGGTGGATGCCATGATGGGCATCGGCGGCACCCCGGAAGGCGTCATTTCCGCCTGCGCCGCCCGTGCCATGGGTGCCGACATGTTCGGTGCCCTGTCGCCGCAGAAGCCCGGTGAAGCCGAAGCCATCGCCGCCGCAGGTCTCAAGGCCGGGCAGTGGCTGGGCCGCGACGAACTGGTGTCCAGCGACGATGTGCTGTTCGTGGCTACTGGTCTGACTTCTGGTGACATTCTCGATGGCGTAACCCGCTCCCACTATTTTGTAGAGAGCGAGAGTCTGGTCATTTCCGGTCACGACGGCATTTTGCGCCGGGTCCGTACCCACCAACGCATCGACTGATTTCCATACTATTCTAAGGAGTGTTTTTATGACTGTCACCCGTACTGATCTGGCGAATGCTATTCGTGTTCTCACCATGGACGCCGTAGAAAAAGCGAAATGCGGCCATCCCGGCATGCCCATGGGCATGGCGGATATCGCCGAAGTGCTGTGGAACGACTTTCTCGTCCACAATCCGGCTAACACCCACTGGGCCAACCGCGACCGTTTCATTTTATCCAACGGGCACGGTTCCATGCTGCAATACGCGCTCCTGCACCTCACTGGCTATGACGTGTCCATGGAAGACCTCAAGAGCTTCCGTCAGTGGCACAGCAAAACCCCCGGCCATCCGGAATATCGCGACACCCCCGGCATCGAGACGACCACCGGTCCGCTGGGTCAGGGGCTCGCCAACGGTGTCGGCATGGCATTGGCCGAGCGGATGCTGGCGTCGCAGTTCAACCGCCCCGATCACGAGATCATCAACCACTACACCTATGTGTTTCTCGGTGACGGTTGTCTCATGGAAGGCGTTTCCCACGAAGTTTGCTCACTGGCCGGCGTCTGGGGCCTGAACAAACTGATCTGCTTCTATGATGACAACAACATCTCCATTGATGGCCATGTGGATGACTGGTTTGGTGACGACACCCCGGCACGCTTCGCGGCCTATGGCTGGCATGTCGTCCGCCATGTTGACGGTCACGATCCTGAAGCCATCAAAAAAGCCATCGTCGAGGCCCGCAAGCAAACCGCCAAGCCAACCCTGGTTTGCTGCAAGACCGTCATTGGTCATGGTTCACCCAACAAAGCGGGCACCCACGACGTCCATGGTGCTGCGCTGGGTGCGGAGGAAATTGCATTGTCCCGCAAGAACCTGGGCTGGAGTGGTGAAGCCTTCGAGATTCCTGAAGCGGTTTATCGTGCCTACGACGCCCGTGCCAAAGGAGAGTCTGCCGAAGCGGCATGGAAGAAGCGGTTCGCCAAATATGCGTCTCTGTTTCCCAAAGATGCCGCCGAGCTCGAGCGCCGTCTGGCAGGTAAGCCAAGTGCCAATTTTGACCAGGCTATGACCAAGCTCATCGGCGATTTTCGCTCGGAAGCCCCGAAGATCGCCACCCGTGTTGCCTCCGGAAAGACCATTCAAGGCATCGCTGCGGCACTGCCCGAGTTCCTCGGTGGCTCGGCGGATCTGACTCCTTCCAACAACACCCGTTGGAAAGAGGCCATCGACATCGGCAAGCACCGTTTAATGGGCGATTATATCCACTACGGCGTGCGCGAGTTCGGCATGTCCGCGATCATGAACGGCATCGCCCTGTATGGCGGGTTCCTGCCCTTCGGCGGCACCTTCCTGATCTTCTCCGACTACAGCCGTAACGCCATCCGCATGTCGGCGCTGATGGGTATTCGTGTGGTTTATGTGATGACCCACGACTCCATCGGACTTGGCGAAGATGGTCCTACCCATCAGCCCATCGAGCAGGTCAACAGCCTGCGCCTCATTCCCAATCTCCATGTCTGGCGCCCGGCGGATGCGGTGGAAACCGCCATCGCCTGGGAGTCCGCCGTCAAGCTGGAGCGGACGCCGTCCCTGCTGGCCCTCAGTCGCCAGAACCTTCCGGCCCTGCCCCATACCGACGAAACCGTGGCCAACGCCCGCCGCGGCGGCTATGTGATCAAGGATGCCGAAGGCGGCAAAGCCAAGGGTATCCTCATCGCCACTGGCTCCGAAGTGGAGCTGGCACTGGCAACACAGGCCAAGCTGGCGGAGCAGGGACA
>NZ_DAHVHY010000006.1 GCF_027322205.1 Acidithiobacillus sp. | reverse complement strand
GTGCTTTGTTGAAACTGGGTAATCACTTGCGGGTAGCTGATATCAGCCAGATTGCCCTGCGTGGTCTGAAACTGTGCCGTCAGATTGGCGTTGAGCGTCTGCACACTCTGTGCCTGTTGCAGTTGTGATCCGATCTGGCTCTGGGTACTGAGCAGGGTGGTTTGCGACTGACTGAGATTGGCGAGAACGTTGCTGATATCCTGGGCGCGTTGCGTGTTGGCGCCCGGCGATCCTCCGCCCGCCTGAAAGGCCGTGATAAGGTTATTAAAGGTCTGAAACAAGCTCTGCGGCTGAGCGGCGGCAAGGGTAAACGAAGCGCTCTGCCCGATGCCCGGCTGTCCGTTGGTGGGCACACTGATAAAGGGGCTGCTTCCTGGTGTGCTGGGTATGGCTATGCTCTGGCCCGGCGTGTAGTTGCCGGATACCACCGTCCCGGAACTGCCACTCCAGCCTGATGAGCCCACCTGCCCCGTGCCACTGCTCACGCTATAGGTCAGTCCGCTGGAGCCATTATTGCTGATCGTCACCTGATACTGCGCGCCATTCACCACGAACTGATCATTAGCGGCGGCCTGATTCAGAACGCTTCCCGGTCCTAGGGTGGTGGTTCCCACATCGGTGGCGGTACCACCCACCGGAATCTGGTAGTTACCGCTGGACGCCGTCACCGTAAAACTACCATTCCCCGCCGGGATATTCATAAAAACCGAATTCCCCGCCTGCGACACCGGCGTCGTCAGCCCTGGTCCAATCTCCAGGGTTTTTTGGCCGGAATCGCCCAAATACTGCACCTGGTTATTACCCTGCAATTGAAATGGCGTAATACCCGATTGCGAACCGGCAAACATGTAGGTGCCATTGGCATTCTGGGTGTTCGCCATCTGTACCAGTTGCTGCAAGTTGCCCTGCATGGTGGTCACCGCATTCTGCAGATCGCTGGGACTGATGGTGGCGTTATTCATCTGCACCGCCAGTTGCTGCACCTGATTGATCAGGGTACCCACCCCCTGCAGGGTACTGGAACTCAGTTGCAGGTTCTGCTGGGCATACTGATTACTCTGCTGGTAGCTACCGAGATTGGCGATCTGACTGTTGAGGTTGAGCACCTGGGCATTAGCCACCGGATTGCTCGCCGGATTGATCAAAGCATTACCGGTGGAGAGCTGCTGACTGAGCGTGTTCAACGTGCTCTGCTGGTTCAGCATGCCGCTCAGGCTGCTTTGAAAGACTTCGGAAGTGCTGACACGCATGTTGATCTCCTTACAGGGCCTGAATGAGGGACGCGAACAGCGTGTTTCCCACCGAAATGGCTTTGGCGGCGGCCTGAAAGGCCTGTTGATAGAGGATCAGGTTGGCAGCCTCCTGATTGAGATTGACCCCGGACACCGACTGCTGGGAGGCCTGTGCCTGCTGCAGGACCGCCGCCTGTGCTTGCGCGCTGGTCTGCGCCTGTCCGGCCTGAGAAGCCACCTGCGTAATCAACTGTGCCGCGCTGCCATTGAAGGTTGTGCTGCCATTATTCATGACCTTGCTGGTCGCCAGCGCGGCCATGGCCTGCGCATTGCCGTTACTACCCACGCCGCCGGGACTGAGGGTAAAGGCGTCGCCCGATGCCGCCAGACTGCCGCTGAGATTCACCTGCCAGTAGCCGCCGGGCGGATTGGGGTTCTGAATAGCGATGCTGGTACCCGACCCGCCCAGGGTCACGCTGCCGCTGGTGATCACCCCGGCGCCCCCGCTCCCCGAACTGATCTGAAAACTGACGGTTGCATGGCCCGACCCTCCCTGCGTGAAGGTGACCTGCAATGGGGTCGGGAAGCTGGCCAGTCCGGAGACCAGCACGGCACCGGAACCCGTACCGCTCACATACTGACCCGCAGACAGGGTCATATTGCCGAGATTGGTGTTGACCAGGCTACCGCTGACCACTTGCCCCGGACTACTGACGTAGGGGCTGGCGGCGGCGATGCCCAAGGGATCGGTCATTACGGTCTGCATACCGCTGGCGCCCAGACGGGTGGGCTCGACGAGAAAGCTATTGCCGGAGACGGCACCGGAGACGCTGATGCTGAAGCCCGAACTTCCGAAGTTCAAGGTAGTCACGCCGCTGCTGACGCTGCCGCTGGTGGTGGCTACGACCTGTCCGCTGCCGCGATCCGCCAGCGTCCAGTTACCACCGCCCGCATCTGTCAAAATATAATCGGAGGCGGTCAGCGCGCCGCCGTTGGTAATGCTGCCGCTGATAGTCGCACTACCCGCATTCGCCTGATTGGCAAAGATCTGTACACCGCCCGTAGCAAAGAGCGCCGTGCCACTGCTGCCGTTGAGATTCAGCCCCTGCGCCTGCTGTGCATTGAGGGCCGCCGATATGCCATCGGCCAATTGCCCCAAGCCATTCTCGGCAGGGTTGAGAGACTGGCTGCGGAACTGCAGCAGGCCACCGAGGGTGCCACCGCTGAGGTTATGGCTGATGTTCGCACCATTGCCGGCGTAGGCGACGTCCATGGTCTGCTGGTTGTAAGCGCTGGGCTGGGTTTTGAGGTCAAAGGATTTGCTGCCCGCCACCAGCACCTGACCGTTACTGAGATAGACGTTGATCTGACTGTTGTTCTGATGCAGCACTTGCACGCCCACCTGGCTGTTCAACTGGGTGAGGAGCTGGTCGCGCTGGTCGAGGAGGTCGTTGACGGCACCATTACCCGCGCCCTGTAACGTAGAGATCTGTGTATTCAATTGGGCGATCTGCTGGCTGAGACCATTGATCTGGGTGACCGACTGGCCGATTTGCTGGTTGACGCCGGTGCCGATGCTGCTTAATTGCTGACCGAGGGACTGAAAGGTCTGACTGAGGTTCTGGGCATTACTGAGCATACTCTGACGCGCGGGAATATCGCTGGGACTGGCAGCCACCTGCGCCACCCCGGAAAAAAACTGGCTGACCTGTGAACTGACGCCGCCGTTATTGAGTATCCCGAGGACCTGCTGCAACGAACTCGAAAGCGTGGCCTGGCCACTCGCACTGGCCGTCGCCGACCACACCTGCCCTTGCAGGAAAGCGCTGTAACTCCGCTGCACCGTCGTGATCTGGGTACCGTTACCATAGTACTGCCCCCCCACAAAAGTGGGCGTGGCGGTAGACTGCACCACATTTTCCTGGCTATAGCCGGGCGTATTAACGTTGGCAATGTTATTGCCGGTTACTTGCAAAGCGTTTTGTGCGGCCTGCAGTCCCGTAAGCGCTGTATTGACGATTCCGCTGATTCCCGACATCTTACGCACTCCCCAAGGAACGACCCGGACCGGCGTGATCACCATATACGGCGGTCTTCTGCCCCTGCAGAAGCGCCAGCGCATCCCGCAGCGCGGCACTGGCAAGGCGCAAGGCATGATCCAGTTCGCTATACGCTTCCTGCAGGCCTAGCACCGCCTGATTCAGATCCGGAGTGGGTGCGGCATTACCAACCATTTCCGCACGCAACTGCAATAAACGCCGGGCCAGAAAATTTCTCCGCTCGGAATCGGGCAAACCTTGTCCCCAGTCAGCGCGCGCCAAGCATGCCTTCTGTAGCTGCAGCAAGCTGGTCAACGCCTGCACCGTTTCCAGCTCATCCCGTTCCGGGGTATGCTCGCCCATGCTGTCTTCCTTCTCCCGATAGCAGGAAACACCACTTCTTCGTTATAACGACACAAAAACTGCCGGAGTTTAGCCCCCAGCAGCGCCTTGCGGAAACCCGGCCATCACCTGCTCCATCAATGGGCTACCCGCCACAGCCACCAGCTTGCTGGCATATTGTGGATCGCTGGCATATCCACCCCGCTGCAGGGCCGCTGCGAAAGCCGCGACATTATTCCCCTGCCCCAGCGCTGACTGGTAACGCGGATTATCGAGCAACAAACGGGCGTAATTCTGCACGCTGGCGCGGAAACTGCCATAGGCGCGGAAAGCAGCCGTTTCCACCTGATTCACGCCATCCTCAAATTCGTGAGTCAGACTGCTCACCGATGGACCCTGCCAGCTACCGGCCCCCTTTATACCAAAGAGGTTATTTCCCGCCACATGGCTGCCCCAACCGGTTTCCAGCGCGGCCTGAGCAATGATGGTCTTGGGCGCGACACCCAGTTTTCGCGCTGCGGTCTGCACGGCGGGCAGGATGGCAGCGACAAAGGCAGTGGCCTGCTGAACCAGCGCCTGCGATGGTTTGGCCCAGAAGGGCGATGAGGCTGCGGGAGATTGCAGGGCAGCATTGCGCGCTGGAACAGGCATTCCACCTTCGGCTTCTGCCAGTGCAGGCTTACCATTTTCACCCCAGTGCAAGTGGTAACGACTGGCGATCTCCCTGGCGAGCGTCTGCGCGATACCCATCCCCTGACCCTGACTGACGGTTTGCGCGATCTGCTGGTTGAACATCGACTTAAACATCGGTCCGGCATTTTTTCCGGTCAGGTCGGAGCCAAATGAAGTGGCAGACATCGCCGAGAGCATTTCCTGCATCAGCACCGCCTCAAACTGTTTAGCGACCGCCATTATGGACTGCGGGTTATGCGCCTGCGCATCACTGCGCAGTTGCGCCAACCCCGAGAAGCTCAGGGCATCACTGGCTGCCACGGATGCCGCCTTAGGGTTGTCGTTCATCACCTGAGTACCGGCGCCGAGACTTATCGGGCCGCTCATACCACTTCCAGTTGCGCATGCAGTGCACCCGCAGCCTTCATGGCCTGTAATATGGCGATTAGGTCGGTAGGCGTCGCACCCACCGCATTCAAGGCACGTACAACCGCCTCCAGACTGACACCCGGCTTAAACATCAGAAGCTTGGCGCCAGCCTGTTTAATGTTCACATTGGCTTGCGGAACCGCTACGGTCTGTCCGGCACCCAGCGGATTCGGCTGACTGACCAGATATTTCTGAGAGATAGTTACCGAGAGGTTACCGTGGGCGACAGCACAAGCGCCCAAGGTCACATTCTGGCCCAACACCACAGTTCCGCTACGCGCATCAATAATCACCCTGGCGAGCGGGGTTTCCGGAGTAACATTCAGATTCTCGATCTCGGAAAGGAAGGTCACCCGTGCTCCTGGGGATGCCGGTGCCTGCACTTCTACTTCTCCGCCGTTCATGGCCTCGGCAATACCATAGCCGAGTTGCTGATTGATGACGTCCGCGATCCGCGCGGCGGTGGTAAAACTCGGGGTATGCAGTTCCAGGGTCATAGGTCCTGCCTGCTCGAATCCATTGGTGACGGTGCGTTCCACATTCGCCCCGTTAGGGATAGTACCAGCAGTCGTCACATTGACCTGGGCCGAGGCACCGTTACTGCTGGCCCCAAAACCACTGACGATCAGATTGCCCTGGGCGACGGCATATGTCTGCCCATCCGCACCCTTTAGTGGCGTCATCAGCAGAGTACCTCCCATCAGACTGCTGGCATTGCCGACTGCCGACACCGTGACATTGATGGTCTGCCCTGGTTGCACAAAAGGCGGCAGATGCGCGGTCACGATCACAGCAGCCACATCCTTGGGCTGCAGATTGGTGGCTACAGCAGCCGGTAGATTGATGCCGAGGCGTTGAAACATGTTGAGCAGGGACTGTGTGGTATACGGCACCTGAGTAGCCTGATCGCCCGTTCCATTCAACCCCACTACCAGTCCGTAGCCCACCAGTTGGTTGCTGCGCACACCACCGATCGTCACCAGATTGCGTACCGTTTCCGCGTGCGCCTCGGCCAGAGACCCGACCGCCAGAGTCATGATTATCAAGATCAGCAGGAGTCGTTGCCAACGAAGCATTCCCATAATTCAGACCCTATCCGTCAAAACGGCCACAACGACAGGAAAAAGCGCGCCATCCAAGGCATCCGCGCCGCCGAATAAATGCTACCGTTACCACTATATTCCACCCGAGCATCCGCAATCTGGGTCGAGAGAATGGTATTTTGCGGCGTCACATCCGCGGGCCGCACGATCCCGGCCACACGGATATATTCATGCCCGCCGTTCAGCAACACCTCTTTGGATCCCTCAATCACCAGATTGCCATTCCCCTGTACCCGCACCACGGTGACCTCCAGCGTCGCGGTAAAGGTATTACTCTGGGTGGTGGCGCCAGTGCCACCATATTTCTGCGCACTGTTAGCTCCCATACTGGGGCTGAAGGGGCTGCCCGCCACACTGCCAATGGCAGGGGCGATCCCAAAGAAATTGGTCAGTGCCGCACTCAACGTATCAGAAGTATTGATGGCAGTGTTAGTGTTGTTGGAGGCGCTGGAGTTCTCCTGAATCAGCACCGTGATGAGATCACCGACGCGATTGGCCCGGTTGTCATTGAACAGGGAAACATTGGTCCCCGTCTGCCAGATAGCCCCATTGGCGGGGTGCGCGGCAAGAGATTCCGGCTTCGCCGGGATAGGCAGCGGTGTCAGCGGCTGGAGATCATGGTGCCCCCCTAACGATGCGCAGGCGCTTAGACTGAGTGGCAAGCCGACGGCCATGGCAACACGGACAAAGCCACGCCAAGCATTCGGGAAGAAGCCGTTCATACCACTCAGGATCCTCACTTCACCGTCCCGTGTGCGCATCATATGTCCTCAAAGATTCTGGGTAAGATATCCCAGCATAGAATCTGATGTGGATACCGCCTTGCTGTTAATCTCATAGGCGCGCTGGGTAGAAATCATGTTCACCAGTTCTGATACCACATTGACGTTGGAAGATTCCAAATAACCCTGCTGCACGGAACCGAGACCATTCAGAGTCGGCTGGCCGGTCTGGGGCGCACCGGACGAACCCGTCTGCAGGTAGAGGTTGTCACCGATACTCTGCAGACCCGTGGGATTGATAAAATTGGCGAGCTGGATGGTACCCACCTGCTGTGGTAGCGCCTGACCGGGCAATACCACCGATACCGTACCATCGCTGCCAATCGTAATGGACTGAGAGTTGGGCGGGATGGTAACTGGTGGCTGTAACAGGTAACCATTGGAAGTAACCAGTTGTCCCTGATTATTCATCTGGAAGGTACCATCCCGGGAATAAGCAATCGTGCCATTGGGCTGCATGATCTGGAAGAAACCCTGCCCATTGATGCCCACGTCCAGAGAATTACCCGTCTGGGTAAGATTACCCTGGGTCATCAGACGCTCTGTGGAAACCACGCGCACGCCAGTACCCAGTTGCAGACCGGAAGGGTACTGTGTTGTCTGGGAAGACTGCGCACCGGGTTGACGCAGGTTTTGGTACAGCAGGTCCTGAAAAACCGCCCGGGATTGTTTGAAACCGGTGGTATTCACATTCGCCAGATTATTGGCGATGACATCCATCTTGGTTTGCTCGCCCTCCAGACCGGTGGCGGCCACGTACAAAGATCGCATCATTGGACTTTCCTCCTGTCTATCATGGCACCACCAGCAGCTGAGTGGCGCTCTGCTGGTCTTGCGAAACGGTCTGCATCAGTTTGGTCTGGATTTCAAACTGACGACTGTCCTGCAGCATCTGGATCATGCTATTCACTGGATTGACATTACTGCCTTCCAGCGCTCCCGGCTCCAGCACCACGTTGCCATTTTCCGGCGCAGATTTACCGCCGTTGGTCTGAAAAAGGCCGTCCGTACCTTTCTGCAAAGTCCGCTGCGGCGGATTCACCAGCTTGATCTGGTTAATGGCCATGATAGCGTCCGGCTGCCCCCCCACCGGTACCCCGGAGATCACCCCATCGGCCCCGATCACTAAGGATTGCATCGGAGGCAAAGAGATGGGCGCGCCATTAACGCCCAACACTGGATGACCTGTCGCCGTCGTCAGAATCCCTTGCCCGCTGATCTGCAGATTACCGTCGCGCGTGTAGGCCTCCTGGCCGCCAGGACCCTGCACCGCAAGCCAGCCCCGACCGTTGACCGCCACATCCAATGGCCGCCCCGTATGCACTACCGGTCCGGACTGAAAATCCACACTCTGACTCACTGTCGCTGTATAAGCACGGGTCGGCAGCCCCTGACCATACACCGGCAAGGCCCTGAACTGCGCCTCGTCGGCGCGGAAACCCGTGGTGTTGGCATTAGCCAGGTTATTGGCCGTTACCGTCTGCCGTTGGAGAATCGCGTTGGCTCCGGTCATGGCGATATAGAGGGTATCCATGGTCCCTTATCCTCACAGGCTCAACAGCGTCTGAACCACGGCATTCTGGGTCTTGATGGTCTGAGCGTTAGCCTGATAGGCCTGCTGCGCAACAATCAGATTCACCAGAGACTGAGATAAGTTCACATTGGACTGCTCCACCGCACCCGACTGCAGCACCCCCAGATTGGTGCTGCCTGGCGACCCCGACAGAGGCTGACCGGACACGTAGGTCTGCGCCCAGTAATTATTGCCTAAGTTCTGTAACCCGTTATTATCCGGAAAACGCGTGAGGGTAATCTGGCCCAGCACCTGGGACTGTCCATTGCTGTAACGCGCGAAGATATTACCGCCCGGATCGATAGATAGGCCCGAAAGTTGCCCGACGCCATAGCCATTGCTGTTAGCGGTAATGACCGCGTTGGCAGAATTATAATTCGTACTGCCACTGAAATTGATCGCGAGAGTACTAGGGGCGGCCCCATCTGCCCACTGGAGGCTGACAGTTCCACTACTAGGCGGCTGAACTTGCCCGCTTGAATTGAACTGAAGAGGGGTTGCAAGCGTTCCGCTGGCTACCGTGCCACTGGCCGTCCCCGTCGCGGAGTAACCCACATTCCACACTTGGCCACTGGTGGAATTAGCCGAAGACAACTGATAATAAGTAGTTAACAATTGCGGTGTACCCAGGCTGTCATATACCGTCGTCGTCGTAGAGTAGTTATAAGTACTAGGATTATTGGGATTGATGGCAGTCCCGGTAATCGGCGTATTGATCGAATCCAGATTAAGCCCGAGACTGAGACCCGAGGTAGCCTGCGGCGGCAAGGCGTTCTGACTGACAGTCAGCGGTCCGTTTGCGCCGGTCAGCGCACCATTCTGGGCTTGAATGCCGATCAGTTGGCCGCCGTTGCCATCCACCACGACCCCGCCCGAGCTCAGCTGGAGTTGACCGTTACGACTATACACAGTAGAGCCGTTGTAATTGAACTGAAAAAAACCGTTGCCATTGATCGCAACATCCAGAGGATTGCTGGTCGTTTGGATGTTCCCCTGGGTAAATTGCTGGGCCACCGTCTGCACCTGAGTCCCGATACCCACCTGGCCCTGAGCAGGCGCGGCATTAGCCATGGCGGCGGCATAGGCATCGGAGAATTGCGCATTGGAACTTTTGAACCCCACCGTACTGGCATTGGAAATATTATTGCCCAGCACCTGCAGATTGGAATTGGCTGCCTGCAGACCACTTAATGCTATATTGAAAGCACCCATATCACCGGCTCCTTAAATGATATTCTGAATGGCGCTGAATGGCACTGAACCTTGCTGACCTTGTAGTTCCAGTGTCGGCCCTGCACCAGCGGTGCCTAAAGTGACACCATTGACAACCCCCGTCATGTAGGGCGTGCTGCTCACATTCTGACCATTAGTGCCACGCGCCTGCACCGAAAACTGATACGTCCCGGCCGGCAAAACGTTGCCGCTGGCATCGGCACCATTCCAGCTAAAACTCTGCATCCCCGCTGCCTGCGGTCCCTGAGGCAACACCGCCAGGGTTTGCCCGGCACTGTTCTGCACCAATACATCGACAGCGTTGGCACCACTGCTGAGGTCATAGGCACCGGTTGAAGTACTACCACTCAGAGTCAACTGATTGCCGGAAGTCGTAACCGACTTGCCGATGAGAGATGCCGCCTGCAAACCCTGATTCTGATTGATCTGCCCCATCAATGAACTGAGCGACCCCTGAATGGCCTGCACCCCGTTGGCAACACTGAATTGCGCCAGTTGTGATGACAGTTGCGAATTACTCATGGGGTTGAGCGGGTCCTGATTCGTCAATTGGGTAACCAGCAGATTATAAAAGGTATTCTCGCTGGCGAGTCCGCTGGCGCCACTGCTCGCACTGCCTGAGGTCGTTGCCGAATTACTCTGCAGAGAGGCGTAGAAAGGATTGATGCTGGATGTCAGTGAATTGACGCTCATAATCAGGCTCCTATAAGGTGAGTGTTTTTTGCAGCAGAATTTTGGCCGTATTCATGACATTGACATTGGCCTGGTAGGCGCGGGATGCCGAAATCATATTCACCATTTCCTCCACCGGATTCACGTTTGGCATTTTCACATAACCCGCCTTATCAGCGAGCGGATTGCCCGGTTGATATTCCATTTTATAAGGTCCGGGTTTGGTGACCACGCCTGCCACCTGCACGCCACTGACGCCAGCAGGCGCTGCGTTACCGGAGAGGGGCTGAGCGGCAAAAATCACCTCTCGGGCACGGTAAGGCTGGCCGTCCGAACTAGTCGCAGAATTAGCATTGGCCAAATTGCTTGCAACCACATTAAGCCGGTAACTCTGTGCAGTAAGCGCCGAGCTGGCGACATCAAGCACTGAAAACATGGACATAATATCGAAGCTCTCCTTAAATCACGGTGCCAGAGATGACTGAGTTCAGGGTTTTGATCTCACCGGTCAAAAAAGTCAGATCAGCCTGATAGATGACACTATTCTGTAAAAAACTGGCCTGTTCGCGGTTCATATCCACCGAATTGCCGTCCAGACCCACCTGGCTACCGCGCTGATATTGCACAAAGGCAGCCAGGCCGACGCTTGAAGGCGCCCCCGCCAGTTGCCGCACATTATTCGTCTGCATGGCCATCCCGCCCTGATCACCCGCCTGAACCGCTTGTAAGGTTTTGCTGAACGGAATGTCCACCGCCTTATAGTTAGGTGTATCAGCATTAGCAATATTGGCCGACAGCAGTTGCTGCCGGTAGCCGCTGACCCGCAAGGCATCCGCCAGGGGATTGAATGCCTGATCCAGCAAACCGCCCATAATCAACATCTCCCACCACAAAAATCATAACGCGACAACACAAGCAAAACACATGCCTACAAGGCGGGGCATATTTTGCATTGTTTTACCGAGGATTTTCTATTTTCTTCTTCTTGGTGTATCACGCGCAGGCAAAAAACCGGCAGAGCTAAACCGCAAACCTTTGCGTGCAGCATCCCTGAGCGGCATGATTTTGCCGACAACAACACCACCGGGCATCAATGAACTCCACAGCGTGTCCTGAGTTGTCCCGAACGAGATTATTGATGATCATGATGCGGTGGAGGTTCCACCGTATTTGAATAAATGCTTGTTTCAGTCTCGCCAGCGCAAATCGTGGAGGCGGGATGCGCTATTTTTAGAAAGGTTTTGAATCTGCTCTCCCTTCTTGCAGAGATAGAGATGTTCGGCCTTTTTCGTTTGCTCCTTGGTCAGCCGCAGTTGGGCACCGTAAATGTCGTTGCTCAGTCCGCATTCCTCCCGACGGCTAATGGTGATCGTGGTTTCGCAGAGCCCGCAATCAGGGATCTCCATTTCCAACAGCAGCATTTCCCCAATGGCAAAATCGTTGTGATGGGATTTGAAGCTGATCCCTGCCGGGCTGAAATCGATGATATCGCAGGTGAAGGTCCTGGCATCCTGTTTTCGAACAATGACGTGTCCGGGCATGGAAAGTCTTTTGTGGACACGGACTTTTCTCTGAAAGAGTTCCGGGGTCGGGGTGTAATGAAAAACACCATCCGCCACATATTCCAGCCGTGCGAGAAAGAAACAGACCACATCATCTTTTTCTGCGAAGACCAGCGCGCAGTCATAATCCGCCACATCAACCTGAAACTTCGGCGTCAGCAAAACTCGCCCTGACTCGGTTCCGCTGAAATGAAAGGGACACCCGTAGTCTTGTGGGTTTTCGGAGAACACGATCATCGGATGTCCTTCCTCAAGGTGACTACCGAGGTCAAAGGGACCTTTGATGACGCTCTGATCTGCCTGCAGCAGAGCGAAATAATCCGGTAGACTGAATTCTCCGCGAATCGGGAGGATCATGGTCAGGTTGTCAATTTCCTTAGTCAGCGACATGTTGTGTTTCCTTGGGGAATTTCCCCGGCATTACCAGATCTTGCGTTCAGCACGGCAACTTCTTGGCCCAGCATTCTGAGTTTTATTCCACCAGTGGCGGAATATGTTCATCATCGGCCTAAACGCAGGTGCCGTGCAATGCCTCTACCAAGGCATTTAGCTTATCTTTTAGTCATATAGTCGTTTTTGGCGGATTGGCGAGCTCGACCGTAATCTGGCGAGCATGCCAGTGGTGGCGTAGCGGACCTCATTTTTTGTTCAGCGCCGGCGCCAGCACCATCATCTACGCATAATGAACAGGTGCGGGATGTACTCGTCGCGCTGGTTGCTGATCATCTGGGATATGGTATTTTTTTGCCGTCGGCAGCAAATTCGTGGGCCGCAATACTCCACGATCCCCACATAGGAAAAAAATGGGAGGGTATGGGGGGCACCGAAAACTACGTCGTTCCACAGGGACAACTATAATGACAGAGCCGTCAATATTTGACAGGAGGGGTTTTGTCATGGGTAGGCCAGTAAATCTTTTCGAGTCCCTGGTGGAAGATGTTCTGCGACGGTTTACGGATGATGAGGAAGAGTTTTGGGATGCTATGGCCATGGCGCTAAATGGTATACAGCCCCATTATTACTGCAGACCAGAAGCCATATCCATGATGAATGCTGCGGAAACGGAGGATTGCCGATTCCAGGCGGAGGAGTCAGCCAAGAGGGCACTGACTTATGTGCGTCATTACCCAAAGCCACAAAAATTGTAGAATCCGCCACATCTGCCCATCGGGCTCATCATGTAGTGCATCGGCCAAGCTAGCGCCTAGCGGCGGTTGCCGATATAATTTCGGGAGTTGGCCATTTCTTGGAGAATTCATCATGACGGCTACCCCACGGATTGAAGTGGAAACAGGTTTCACTTGGGCCGTCCTGGACCTATTGGGCGTGCGCTCGGGAGAAGCAGAGACACTACAATAGCCGCGGTCTATTCCAACTCCTCAGCCCCAAGGAGTACTAGACAACGGGGACCCATCATGATCACTTCCGCCAAGGCACCGACGACGGTGTATGAAGACGAAAGCCTCAGCGAAACAGGTTCGTGCATGCCTCGGACTAGCTGCTCATGGTCGCCGCCAGCAGTGGCCGCAATGCCTTGAGGGTCCGCGTATTGAGCACGTCTTTCTTCTCCAGCCAGCCGCGCCGCGCCTGCTGTAGGCCAAAATGCAGGTTGTCGAAGTCGTGAATGCTGTGGGCATCGGAATTGACGGCCAATAGCACCCCTTCTTCCTTGGCCATCCTGGCATGGGTGTCGACGAGATCCAAACGCTCGGGCTGAGCGTTGATCTCCAGAAAGCAGCCCCGCTCGCGCGCATGGCGGATGATGTGGGGCATGTCCACATCCATGGCTTCCCGGCTGCCGATGAGCCGTCCGCTGGGATGGGCGAGGATGGTGAAATGGGGGCTGTCCATGGCCTTGAGGATGCGTGCGGTCTGTTTGCCCCTGGGCAGATCGAACCGGTAGTGCACCGCAGCCACCACCAGGTCCAGGTCACCCAGGATGCCGTCGGGCAAGTCCAGGCTGCCGTCTTCCAGGATGTCCACCTCTATGCCCTTGAGGAGCGTGATGCCATCGAGTCCCCTATTAAGGGCGTCAATCTCGTCCAACTGCCGGCGCAAACGCACCGGGTCGAGGCCATGGGCGACGGTCAGGTGGCGGCTGTGCTCGGTGATAGCCAGATATTCCAAACCTGCGGCCTTGGCCGCCGCGGCCATGTCCCGCACACTATAGCGACCATCGCTGGCCTTGCTGTGGGCGTGAAGGTCGCCGCGTAAATCCCCCATCGCCACCAGTTTCGGCAAATGTCCGGCGCGGGCGGCCTGGATTTCGCCGAGGTTCTCCCGCAGTTCCGGCTCAATATAGGGCAGGCCGACAGCGGCGTAGACGGATTCCTCCGTATCGCCGGCAATACGTTCTTTCCCGCGAAAAAGCCCATATTCGTTGACTTTCAGACCCATATCCTGACCCATGCGACGGATGGCGATGTTGTGGGCCTTGGAGCCGGTGAAATAATGCAGGGCGGCACCATAGGCGGATTCGTCCACGGCACGCAGGTCCACCTGGAGTTTGTTCCGCAGGATCACGGTGGCCCGGGTGGTGCCCTGGGAGAGGACTTCCGCCACATCTTCATAGGCGGTGAAGCGTTCCATCACCGGACTGTCGGCAGTAGCCGTAGCCAATATATCCAGGTCGCCCACCGTGTCCCTGCCACGCCGGAAGCTGCCGGCCACCACCACCCGCCGCACGCCGGGTATGTTTTGCAGGTAGTGGACCAGGGCGGCTGCATACGGGGCGGCGATGGCGATAGGGAAACGGGGAACGGCGGCGATCTGGGCCTGGATGGCTTCCAGGATGCGCGTTTCGGTCTTCTCGCCAAAACCAGGGACACTGCGAATGCGCCCCTCCCTGGCGGCGCGGGTGAGCTGCTCCACGGTCTCCACGTCCAGTTCATGCCAAAGCGCCTTGACCCGCTTAGGTCCAAGGCCCGGCACCTTGAGCAGCTCCGTCAATGCCGGCGGGGTCTGTTTTTCCAGCTTTTCGAGAAAGGAGCAGTGGCCCGTGGTAACGATCTCGATGATTTTTTTAGCCAAGTCGTCGCCGATGCCGGGCAGTTCGGTGAGGTCTTCGCCGGCCTCTACCATGGTCTTGACGTCGCTGCTCAGGCCTTGTACGAGACGGGCGGCATTGCGGTAGGCCCGTACCCGGAAGGGATTGGCATCCTCAATCTCCAAAAGATCGGCGATTTCGTCGAAGATGTGGACAATATCAGGATTGAGAATTGGCATGTTTATGGCTGCTCCGGTTCCTGCCGCGGCGATGTTTCGCGCAAAATTTCCAGCACCTCTTCGTCCTTGACTTCCCGGAAGTCCGTAAAGAACTCTCCTACCGCACGAAACGGCTCCGGGGCCGACAGGTAAACCAGATCATCGGCGAGGGGGCGCAACTGCGCGATGGTGTCGGGAGGAGCCACGGCAAAGGCGGCGATCAGGCGGGCAGGTCGCTGCTGGCGAAGGAGACGCAATGCAGCCCCCAGAGTAGCACCGGTGGCGACGCCATCGTCAACCACAATAACGATGCGGCCCTGGGAGTCAATGGCCGGGTGAATCGGCGTGTATTGCGTGCGCCGCGCTTTGATCACCTCCAGTTGCCGGGCCGCTTCGTCGCGAATGTACTGCGCGTCGATACCCAGGCGACTGGCCATGGGATCGGTCCATATCCGCCCATCTTCATCGACGGCGCCTATGGCGTATTCGGGGTTGCCCGGTGCCCCGATTTTGCGCACCAGGACGACGTCAAGGTCCCCGTGGAGGGTATTGGCGATGATGCGCCCCATGGGCAGCGCTCCGCGTGGAATAGCGAGTACCAAGGGGTGTTTACCCGCATAAGAGGCCAAGCGATGGGCTAGTAATTCCGCTGCCGCTTCACGGTTGGCAAAATGTTGTGGAATCGTGGTCATATGTTATTCAATTTCCAACTCATTGGAGCAGTAACAGACTCAGTCGGACACGTAAAAAGGGGCGGATATGGCAATATCCGTGGCCTGTTGTTGGACGACTGGCTGGCGTGAAGTGTTGCCCTGACAGGATTAAGGGCAGCAGTGTCCATAGTAACCATTCAAAACGGATCACGGTGCTACCGTCACCGGGGTACCGATATGCATCATCCCGAAGGCCTTTTGTGCCGCCTTTAACGGCAGCTCCACACAACCATTACTTTGCCGAAACCCGTACGCGAGACGTGGAAAATAGTGTACCGCACGACCATCCCAGAAATAATTGACGAAGCGCACGCCCGGATCGTTATAACACTCGCCATGGGGAAAACAACCGGTCATTCGCGTGCTCAGAAAGCGCGCATAGACCGCCCAGGTACCGTTGGGGGTGATCGCACCGGGCACTCCAGTATTGCTCAGACTATGCAACACCCATTTACCCCTATCCGTTTCCGCATTGTACCGCCAAATGGACAAAGTTTCTGGCGTACCTTTGCGCACATAAACCCACACAAATGGCTTTGGCGCTCCTTCCCCGTGCCGATGGGCGGCAAGGACGGCCGCATAAAGGCGATGGCGGTTGTCCTGATCAAACCAGTCGCTGCTTTGGTTAGACCATGGCAGCCCATGCACCTTGGCAAAAAAATCCAGAGCCCCGAAGAGCAAAGGCGATCCAGGAGAATCCGGGGTGAGCACCTGCAGTGAAGATGGCGCACCTGACGGCCATAACCACCATATTTGTGGAGTTGTACCCTGTAGCCCGGTCCAGCCCACTTGGCCCGGCAAATAGTGCATTTGCGCGAGCGCGCGGGCAGCGCGCAACCAGGCCGGTGTCTGCGCTGTTGCCGCTAGTGTGCCGCCAGTGGCAGAAGCAAGCCACAGCAGGCACATCAGAATCCACGCCCTTTTCATGTCTCGCGTTCCTGCCATGTCCCCATAACCAGCACCGCCGCACCGTGGACCGCGCCACGTTTCAGATCCGCCAATGCCGCATTCGCCATGGCCAAGGGATACGTCGTGATATGGCTTTGCACCGGGACACGCCGTGCCAGTGGGAAATAGTCCTCGGCATCTTTGCGCGTCAGATTGGCGATGGATCGCACCTGTCGCTCCTCCCAGAGTAAGGAATAGGGGAAAGCTGGGATATCCGACATGTGAATTCCCGCACTGATAACAATGCCCCCCTTCTTGACCGCCTGAAGAGCAATAGGTATCAGGGTTCCAACCGGCGCAAACAAAATTGCCGCATCAAGTGGTTGTGGCGGTAGGATATCCGATCCACCTACCCACACAGCCCCCAATTTAATCGCTAAATCCTGTGCCTCGCTATCGCCTGGGCGGGTAAATGCATAGACCTCCATGCCTTGGTAACGCGCCACCTGAATCAGTAAATGCGCGGCAGCGCCGAATCCATAAAGACCCAGGCGTCGTCTCCCCTCCGCAAAACGTAAGGCCCGAAAGCCGATGAGTCCCGCACACAACAGCGGGGCACCTTCCGGATTGGCGTAAATGTCTGGAAGAGGAAAGCAGTAACGCGCATCGGCAACCATATATTCGGCGTAACCGCCATCCACGGTGTAACCATGAAAACGCGCCTGCTCACAAAGATTCTCCAGCCCTGCGCGACAATATTCGCAGGCACCGCAGGTCCATGCGAGCCAGGGAATCCCCACCATCTGTCCATTCTGTAAGGAAATATCGGGGCTTCCCACCGATTCTATCTGGCCGACTACCTCATGGCCGGGAACGAGTGGTAGTTTGGGGTTCGGCAATTCACCGTCCACTACATGCAGATCGGTACGGCACACTCCGCACGCCAGTATTTTTACCAAAACCTGGCTGGGCTGTGGCTGCGGTCGCGGCAATTCAGCGGGCACCAAAGGCTTACCCACCTCTTCCAGGACCATGGCATGCATGAAACACCTCCCACGCGGGTTTGCAGAAAGCAACAAGCCTGATTCTGCAATTGTAGACCAGCCAGGCAAGCAAGCAAGGTTATAAAGGAGCTGTTTCCTCGCGACGCGCTGCCTGCGCAAGCGTATCGGCTACCTCAACCCGCACAATACGGGAGATACCCGGCTCGGTCATGGTAACGCCCACCAGTTGTTCGGCGACCTGCATGGTCAGACTGCGATGGGTCACAATCAAAAACTGGGTCTGTGCCGCCATTTTCTGTACCAGATGGCAGAAACGTCCGACATTGGCATCATCCAGCGGCGCATCCACTTCATCCAGCACGCAAAAGGGTGCAGGATTCAGGCGGAACAAGGCAAATACCAACGCAATGGCGGTGAGCGCCTTCTCGCCACCGGAGAGCTGCTGCAGACTGGCGTTGCGTTTGCCCGGCGGTTGCGCGCGCAGGACCAGTCCCGCATCCAGCAGGTCTTCGCCCACCGGGCTCAGTTGCGCCTGCCCACCACCAAAGAGAATGGCGAAAAGTTCCTGCAAGACCTGGTTGACCTTGTCGAGGGTGTCCCGAAAGCGCGCAGTCGTCTCCTGATCCATCGCCGCCATCGCCTCTTCCAGACTGCGCAGTGCCGACTCCACATCCTCGACCTGCGTAAGCAGGTTGCCGCGGCGCCCTTCCAACTCCTGCAACTCTTCTTCGGCGGCGAGATTCACATTGCCGAGACGGACGATGGCCGCGCCGATCCAGGCAATGTTTTCTTCACAAAGGGTCGCATCGGGGCAGGGTCCGGGGTCTTCACCCAAATCCTGCGCGAGTAGCGCGGCGCGTTGCTGCAATTCTTCCAGTCGCGCCTGCAGGCCCGCCAGTTGCTGATCGGCGGCGGCCCCGGACTTTTGCAGGACGTGCAACTGTTCCTCCAGACGGTGGCGCTGGCTTTCTTGTTGGCGGATCTGCTGCTCTGCGGTCTGTGCCGCCGTCTGCAGGGTCAACAGTTGGGCATTACGTTCGGCCCGCAAACGCGCTACGGCCTCCCGTGCCATCTCCATTTCCCGCAGCCCCGCTTGCAGGCGGGCAAGTTCCTCGTCTCCCTGAGCCGCCGTCATGGCAAGCTGATCACTTTGCTGTTGCAGATCTATGGCACGGGCAACGGCGGCCTCTGACTCAGCCTGCAAACGCTGTTGCTGGACTTCCAGCGCCTGGCGTTCGTCCCGCAAGCGACTATAAGCTGCGCGTAATTCTCCCACCCGACGCCGCAACCCATCGGCCAGCCGCTGTGCGTTTTGTACCGCCTGTTCAAAATCCTGCCAGCCGCTTTCATCGGTGGCCAAATCCTGGTGCAGTCCTTGCAGGCGTGCCTCCAACACCGTCCGTTCGTCGCTGAGTCGCCTGGATTCAGCGACGCGTTCTGCCCGTTGTCGGTCTTCCGCCTCCACCCGGCTGCGCAGGCGGGCGAGGGATTCCCGCTCCTGGGCGCTTTGCCGACTCAAGGTTTGCCAGCGGCTGTCTGCCGTTCGGAGTTGCTCCTGTGCGGCCCGTGCCCGTTGTTCGGCGTCCGCCAATGCAGCATGTGTGGTCGCGGCCGCGGCCTGCGCTTGACGAAAACTCTCGCTATTTTCCGCCAGCTCGCGGCGACATTGCAGCAGACTGGCGCCATCTTCATGTTCTGGATATTCCATCCCCGAGCGATGCACCAATATACCCTGTGGCGTAATCCAGGCCTCCCCCGCCTGCAATTGCTGACGCTGACTGAGGGCGAAGGCCAAATCCGGAGCCATACGCAGTCCCCACAGCCAGTCACTCAGTCCCCGGCTCAGGGTCTCGGGCCTTTCCAACGCCTGCACCAGCGCGTCCGGCGGCAGATCAGGTGGTAACACCGCGCTCTTCCACAATATGCTGCCCTGAGTGACCGTACTGCCGCTTTCCATCACCGAGGCGTGCAGGCGACCACGCAACGCCGCCTCCACCGCACGTTCCCAGCCAGGCCGCACCCGTATCTGTTCCACCAGTCGGGCGCTCGCAGTGTCACTTTTAACAGCCGGTTTTTGCAGCCGTTGCAGCAGACTCTCCAGCGCCTTTTGCCGGGCCCCGTACTCCTGCACCCTGGCCTGCGCGCTATCGCGGGGTTCGCGCAAAGCAGCGGCTTGGGCCTGAGCCGTTTCCAGGGCATCGCGTTGCCCCTGAAGCGCCGTTGCAGCCTCTTTTAACGACATTTCCCCGGATTGGCAACGCGCCTCCAGCGCTTCCAAAGCGGGGCACTCCGAAGGTATTTCCGCGGACTGCTGTTGCAGGCGTCGTTCAATATCCTTCAGGCGCGGCTCCAGCTCACGAATTTGCGCCGTCGTCACATCGCTTTTGCGGCGCAGTTCCGCCAAGGCCTGTTGCTGTTGCTGACGTTCCTGATCCTGTTTTTCGAGCTCGCGCTCCGCTTCCTGCCGTTCGCGCCGGGCGCGCTCCTCCTCTCCGATCAGTGCGTGCTGGCCTGCGGTTAACGTCTGCAAACGCTGCTGCCGCTGGCTTTCGCTCTCCGCCTGACGTGTTTGTTCAGATAGGATTTTTTGCTGTTGTGCCCGCTGCTGATCCAAACCACTCTGGCAGCGTCGGATCGCCGCCTGCTGTTCCCGAAGCTGATGTTCCACATCGCTTTGCCGGGCCTGCACCGCATACAGTTCGCCTTGGGCGGCGGCAATGGCGTCCTGGCCATGGCGTTCTTCCACACGCAGTTGATCCAGAGCCTGCGATGCGGCAACAAGATGCTGCTCTTCGTGCTGATAGGTTGCTTGCAGCGCTGTGCGCCGCGCTAAGGTCTGTTGGCGCTCCGTTTCGAGGACATCCATGCGAAGGACCACACTCCACCACTGCCACTGACGCTCCTCCATCCGTAGGGTGCGCAACTTTTGCGCCGCCTGGGCCTGCCGCTGCAAGCGTTGCCACTGACCATCCATCTCGCCGTGAATGTCATGCAAACGCTGAAGATGCTCCCGCGTTTCGGCAATACGTTGTGTGGTCTCCCGGCGGCGCTCCTTGTAACGGCTGATGCCGCCCGCCTCTTCGAGAATGGCGCGCAACTCGTCCGGGCGCGCTTCGATAACCCGCCCGATGGTCCCCTGCTCAACAATGGCGTAGGCATTGCCGCCGAGCCCGGTGCCGAGAAACAGGTCCCCCACATCGCGCCGCCGACAGCGGGCGCCATTAATCTGGTAATGGCCGTCGCCCTTGCGGTCCAGACTGCGTTTGACACTGATTTCAGCCACATCGGCGAAAGCGCCGGGAGCCACCCCGTCACGGTTATCAAAGCGCAATTCAACCGTTGCCACCGACGCGGCCGGTCGACTGCCGCCGCCATTGGAAATCACATCGCTCAGGGTGCCGCCGCGCAGTTGGCGCGCCGAGGATTCACCGAGCACCCAGCGCAGGGCATCGACCGTATTGGATTTGCCGCAACCATTGGGTCCGACGATCACCACCGGATTGGCGTCGAACTGAATGCGCGTGCTTTCGCGGAAGGATTTAAAGCCCTGGAGGAGGATGGCCGAGAGGCGCATGAAGGGAGGTTTTTGCTATAGTGTGCCGAAATGGTGAAGCACAGATGATGAGGAGTTCCAGATGCCCAGTCAACCCAGCAAAGCGTTAGAGCGTTTTCCTAATCCCCACCCCGAGCGCGACTATGTGGTGCACATGGATCTGCCCGAATTCACCTGCCTCTGCCCCCTAACCGGGCAACCCGACTTTGCGCGCTTTGTGCTGGATTTCATTCCGGATCAACACAATATCGAGCTGAAATCCCTCAAGCTGTACCTCTGGAGCTTTCGCGACGCGGGCGCCTTTCACGAGGCCATGACCAACCGCATCGCCGACGATCTGATCAGTCTGATCAACCCACGCTATCTACGCCTGCTGGGTCGCTGGTATGTGCGCGGCGGCATCACCACCGATGTGCTCATCGAACATCGCCAGCCGGACTGGCAAAATCCGGACCTCCTCAGCCAATTGCCGCCCGTGCGTTGGGCACAACACCAGCCAGGCTGTTAACGGGCACATCTACGAAGCAGCTTAACCACTCCTGATGGCGCCATGAGCTACTAAAAGTGGTACATCAAATCCGCCGTAGTAATGGTATTAAATTTTTTATAATAGCTAATCACGGGAAACTCATTATATATGGCGGTATAAGATAATTGCAAATTAAAATTCCCATATAGTCGGGATTCAAGGCTGGTAATCGATTCATAAGTATTATTGTTGGCTGTTGATAGTAGCGTAGTTATAGCTTCCTTGAAAGTTGCGTGATGGGTCAAGTGCCATCGATAACTAACCGCCAGCCGGGCGGCTGGGCTGGTTTGATGTTTCTGACCTATAGGTTGATCTTCCTGAGCGCCGATGCCTCCTTGGTAATCTAAAGGACATAGTCCTATTTAGATGTATAACATTACCTTCGCCTATAATTTCTGTCAGATGGCAAAAGTATCCATTAAATTGATTGCGATCATAGCGAAAACATAGCGAATCTTTGGTTTAAAGTAATATCGAGTTTGGTTTCCCAACACGAGGCGGTTGGCACAAATAGCCGACGACGCGGCAGTGTAATTGTAACTCACGTGCGCTCGATTTTGCCAATGATGCTTTTGCCAACGCACCCAATCATGACTATTGAGATTTAAAGAGGGAAATGTTCCGGTGGCACTGGAAAGCCCAAATGCGGCACTACCCGACCAAGGCTTCGAAGTTTTGGCCATAGCGCATGTGATTGATGCTATCCATGCGGGAAATATGAAAATGAAAATTAAAACAAATATTTGTGCGCTTCCCATATTTGTTATGGAATGGAATTTGGGAAGTTTTCGGCAATCTCATATGCTCTCCTGTTCATTATGGTTGGGTATTTTCACTCACAAAGATCGTCGTGATATGGACTATGTTTATCCGATTATCTCAAAAATAATTTACATGCACGCCACTGAATCAATTAACACTACCGCACCAGAATACCGATAATTATTTATTTTATCAAGTCGACAGTTGTCGACCACTGCAAACAACACCCTAACAATATGAGCAAAATACGTAACCATTCCGATCGCCGACCAAAAGTTCCATGAGCTTAGGTGGCGGCTCCAGCCTCCAAAATGCAATGACCCCCCTCCCAAAGCCCCTCGGCCTATGATACGCTGCAAGCCGTCGGGGTAGATACAGTAAATAGACCCCAGATTTTTCTGCCCAGGTGGCGAAATCGGTAGACGCAAGGGACTTAAAATCCCTCTCCGAAGGGAGTGCGGGTTCGAGTCCCGCCCTGGGCACCAAGTAAAACAAGGGGTTGGGCAGACTGCCTGAACCCTTTATTATTTCCATTTGAATACACGCTGCATTTATGCAACACCAAGCTTGAACTCAAGTGCAGCATGGCTACCATAAATTCACGGGAAGACCAAGACGGCGCATCCGCGAAGCGCGATGAGGTGGCTTGATAATAGTTGGGTAGCGGTGCTGTATGGCTATGTTCAGGACACCATCATAGGTTGCTTCCAATGCGCAAGAGTCCGACCACAATACCCTCAATCACCAGACTGTCGCACCGCAAATCTACCGGAATGGGCAAAAAATCGGGGTTTTCTGGCAGGAGCCAGACCTGATCACCGTCCCGCTTCCAGCGCTTGACCGTCACTTCGCCGTTGACACGAGCAACTACCATCTGCCCGGCCTGGGGAGTAAGCGAGGTTTCGCGACGGACTGCGAGGATATCGCCATCAAGAATGCCAGCATCACGCATGCTCATACCCTGCACCCGCAACAAATAATCAGCCTTCGGTGAAAAGAGCCGGGAATCGACGGGCAATTGCCCCTCCCGAAACTCTTCAGCCAGCATGGGTTGCCCGGCGGCCACCCGCCCGATCAGTGGCAAACCACTTTCCTCTTTTTCAGTCTCACATAGACGAATGCCCCTGGCGGTACCACTTTGCAACAAGATATAGCCCTTGCGTGCCAGTACCCGCAAATGACTCTCGGCGGCATTGGGTGAACGGAAAGCAAAGGCACGCATCAGTTCAGCACGGGTCGGTGGCAGCCTGTCTTCCGCCATGCGGGCACAAATCCAGGCGAGAATCTCGGTCTGCCTAGGGGTAAGTTCGTCCATACGACATCTCCTGAGGGTTGCGGGTTACCATTGCCGATAATGACTATGTTTTTATACAGTCTCCCTACGGAATGCAAGAGAGTGATTCAGAGCAGCACCTTTGTTCAGTCCCGGCGCAGCACTTAGACTGGCTTGGTAGCCATCAGTTTTCGGTTTCGGTTTCGGTTTCGGTTTCGGTTTCGGTTTCGGTTTCGGCAGCAAATTAAACAAGGCTTCGATCACCAGATCCAGGCGATCATCTTGAAAAACCCGGACCACGCCTTTAAACAGCAGGCTTACTGGGGATACAGCGGCGGTTTCGCGGGCCACTGTGGCGAACTCCGATTGTGCAGCGCCCCGGCGTTGCGCATTGGTTCCGTCGGTGCTCGCCTGCAGGGCGGCAGTCATAACCGTGTTGGTAACGCGATGCGCCCGATTCACATTGATCTGAATCCGCTGCCCCGGCTCCCCAGCTAGCGCCGCAATACCAGCAACACGATCTATGCGAAACCCACGACTTTTTTGGAGTTCTAATTCCAGCTGTTTCGATGTACAGGCATCATAGCGCGCCCATAGCCATCACTAAAGAAATCAACTACCCATGTTCCACAAACCTAGCCGAAGGAACGAATACTAACAATAAAATAATAGCCGCCTACAATCCGCCTATATTGATTAACAATTCTTACTTTGTTAAAATTTTAAGATAGTCATGTGTAACAGGAATACAAGGCTGAAAAGGTCAAAAAATGAAGCATCTTTTAATTCGTTGCTTGATTCTCGTCGGATTACTTCTTGGAAGCACCAGTATCACTTCCGCAAGTACGAGCAGTGGGGGCATCACTGGCCTGTGGCAAACTGCAGGTGGCAACGGTTATATTCGTATTTATGAGAAAAATGGCGCACTATTCGGGCAAAGCGTGGGGCACTTGCAAGACACTGTACAGCAGGCTCGCGCCAGGGGCCAACCGCAGATTCTGGCCGACTTCGTACCCAAGCGTCCGGGAGAATGGGCACAGGGCCGCATTTACGATCCGAACAACAAAATTTATTTTCATGGCACGCTGACAGCCTTAGACCCAGATGAACTTAAAGTATCCGGCTATATCGGTTTTCCCTGGCTCGGTGGACACACTATCTGGACCCGGGTTTCGACCAATTAAACCAGCAACACGGAGATCCGCACTTATAGCAGATCTCCCGGTAGCAATATCGCTCACCCCACAAGTTTCCGGGAACTTCACCGAACCCGTATTGCCCAATTCGCCATACCAAACCATTTACCAGACACCCATAACGTGCGCGCCTTCCCCATTCCTGCTTCCCAGTCAATATATAAAGTACTGGCTTATATTCAAGCTGTCAAAGCTGCTGGTTATGTACTTAACTCCGTGCGTGCATTATTCCCATTATTCCACCCGCCACTGGGTACATTGTGAAACCTGTGACAATCTGTTGTGGGCATCCGTACTGAAAACCCCATTGATCAGTGAGAGATCTGGGCCAACTGCGCATCATTGATCGTCACTTTAGCATGCTCACGCAAGTCCTTCAGGTAAGCTGTCGACAGCAAACGGCCTCTTTGTTCCTCCAGAGATGCGCGAATTTGCGCCGCCACTTTGGGGTTCATGGCCGCTACCGAAGGTGCGGTCACGCGAGTGGTCGCAAAAATCTGGTAGCCTGATGACGTCTTCACCATATTCATAGAGGGGATTCCGTCCACTGGTGCGGGGATCGTGAAAGCGGCCACTAACGCAGCACTATCCAGCCCTTGCCCATTACGCCGGGTTATATCGAGATAAGCGTGCAGCGGATAAGCACCATGATCTGTTAGCACATTCATATTTTTCGCTCGCCGCGCCGCCGCCAGTAGCGCTTCCGCCTTGTTTTTAGCCAGTTGCCCCGCCTTCTCAGAGGTCAACTTTGCAGCAATGGTTCCCGCAACAGCACTCAAGGGTTGCGCGCTACCCGGCGTATAATGGAGCAAATGCACAGCCAGTAAATCACCATTCGCCAACGTGAGCGCCGTGCTATTTTTGCCGGCAAGCACAGCCTTACTAAAGGCAAGGTCGAGAGCTTTGGTCTCTGCAAAAGGCCCCTGAGCAGGCACCTTCCCGGCGACTAGTATACCACTCCTTTCAATTTTCAGATCATAGGCTTTGGCAACTGCACTCAAACCATCGGGGCTACTGAACAGGCGATCCTTAAAGTTTTCCACCTGAGCCTGGAAGGCGTTTTCCGCCTGGCTGTCAAAAGGCGCTGCACTCTGCCCGGCCGCTACTGTGGAAACACTGCTGGCCGAGGTCGTCGGAGATACCCTCTTACCGACAAAGTTCTTCGGTCCCAGCACGACATACTGCACCTGCACCTGCGCGGGCAATTTGAATTGATCGACGTTGGCGTGATAGTAATCGGCTACTTCAGCACTTGTTGGCTTGGCTGCCGCCGCGAAGTCAGCGTCCGGGATATCTACCGCACTGACATCACGGTATTCCTGAGACCAGGCCCAAACCTGGGTTGCCTCCGCATCCGAGGCGGTAGCAATAGCTTGGGGAATGACTTGCAATTGTTCCAGACGCATACTTTCTCGCAACATACCTTCAAACTGTGCTGGTGTCATTCCGTTAGCGGCCAGCAATTTCTGATAATGACTTTTAGAAAAAACACCCTTATCTTGAAAGGCCGGAATGGATTCAACTTTTTTCACTAAGGCAGCATCGGGCACCTGCAACCCTAGACGCTCTGCCTCCGCACCTAGAAGCATGTTGTCAATCAATCCATTAAGCACATCCAGCCCAAAGCTCTTGTCCTCCGCCATCTTCGCTGCAGCTGCTGCACCAAAAATATGACTGTAACGCGTCTGAACATCCTTCATACGTTTCTGAAATATGGCATCGCTAATCTTCTGGCCGTCCACCGTCGCCACGGTCGATGAACTTGAACTCCCCGAGAATAAATAACCGCTTACGCCCCAGAGCACGAAAGACAATGCAATTAAGATTATGAGTATTTTGGCTACCCAAGACTGGCCGAAATTCCGAAATGTATCCATCATAAGCACATCTCCAAAAGCTATAGTACCGAGGTAACGCTGCCCATATTTAGCGATCGGCCATCAAGGAATATCTCTCAAAACCATACTGACCGCCTCAGTGCCTCGCCATACAAAAAACAGACACAAAAAAAGGCGCCCCACAAGGGTCGCCTTACTCGCATTGGCGGGGCGGACGGGGCTCGAACCCGCGACCTCCGGCGTGACAGGCCGGCATTCTGACCAACTGAACTACCACCCCAATAAAATTTGTGGTGGGCGGTGAGGGGCTCGAACCCCCGACATCCGGCGTGTAAAGCCGACGCTCTACCAACTGAGCTAACCGCCCAAACCAGACGCGCTAGTTTACTGCATCACGCAGTGCTTTACCAGCCTTAAATTTAGGCGTACGACTTGCGGCGATCATGATTTCGGCACCAGTAGCAGGATTACGGCCTTTACGTGCCTCACGGCTAGAAACAAGGAAGGAACCGAAACCGACCAGAGTGACCTGATCACCAGCCTTCAGCGCCTCTGTAATCACCTTGACTACCGCATCCAGAGTATGGCCAGCGGCAGCACGGGTCACACCAGCTTCTTCTGCAATTTTCTCGATCAACTCCGATTTATTCATATTTCTTTCTCCTGTTATGGACTCGGTTACAAGTATAACTGCGCATCAACTCTATCCAGAAAACGTTATAGCAGGGTAAAAAAAGACTTGTCAAGAAAGTGCACAAAACGGCCAGCATCACAAATCATAGGCCAGCCTTCGCGAGGGAACCATCCTTGTCGAGAATGCACGACATAAATATCGCCATATTTTGCACCTCTCCTATGTAACTAAAGTTTTTGAGGCCGCTTTCACATCACATCCTTAATGCGCCGTTGCCTTGTCCTCAGAAGATTCTTGAACAACCACGACGCCAACCAACGGCTCTCCGCTGTCAGGTAGAGGTGTCGGCGAAGACTCCAGCGCAATGGCTAGAACTTCGTCGATCCACCGGACCGGTTTGATAGTCAGCGCATCACGCACATTTTTGGGGATTTCCTGCAAATCTTTTTCATTCTCTGCCGGAATCAAGACCGTGCTGATGCCGCCGCGATGCGCTGCCAGCAACTTTTCCTTTAATCCACCGATGGGCAAAACCTCACCGCGCAGAGTGATCTCCCCGGTCATGGCGACCGTGGCATGCACCGGAATATTCGTCAGTGCCGATACCAAGGCGGTGGCCATGCCAATGCCGGCACTTGGCCCGTCCTTAGGCGTGGCACCTTCCGGCACATGGATATGCACGTCACGGTTCTGATAAAAGTCTGCAGGGATGCCCAGAGCCCGCGACCGGGCACGCACCACGCTCATGGCAGCCTGGATAGACTCCTGCATCACATCACCCAGCTTTCCGGTAATGAGCAGCTTGCCACGGCCAGGCACGACTACCGCCTCAATACTTAACAGTTCACCACCGACCTCCGTCCAAGCCAGACCAGTGACCTCACCAATACGATTTTCCTTCTCCGCCTTGCCGAAGTCGAAGCGCCGCACCCCGAGATACTTGTCCAAATTGCGATCCGAGACCTGTACCCGCGTGCGCTTTTTGTCAAGCAGGAGTTCTTTCACCACCTTACGACAGATACGGGCAAGTTCTCGCTCCAGATTACGCACACCGGCTTCCCGGGTGTAGTAACGGATGATGTCCCGGATGACCGTCTGTGAAACTTGCATCTCCCCATCCAGTAGCCCCGCCTTTTCTATCTGCTTGGGCAGAAGATACTTGGTGGCGATGTGGATCTTTTCGTCTTCGGTGTACCCGGATATACGAATCACCTCCATGCGATCCATCAACGGTGCCGGGATATTGAGCGTATTCGCCGTCGTGACAAACATCACCTCCGAGAGATTGAAATCCACTTCCAGGTAATGGTCGTTGAAAGTCGCATTTTGCTCGGGATCCAGCACTTCGAGGAGGGCGGAGGCCGGGTCACCCCGAAAATCCATCGCCATCTTATCCACTTCATCCAGCAGCATCAGCGGATTGCGCGTGGCAATTTTGGCCAGACTCTGGACAATTTTACCCGGCAGGGCGCCGATATAGGTACGCCGATGCCCGCGAATTTCCGCTTCGTCGCGCACCCCCCCCAGGGACATCCGCACGAATTTGCGCCCGGTCGCCGCCGCGATAGAGCGCCCCAGACTGGTCTTACCCACACCAGGCGGGCCTACCAAACATAGGATGGGACCGCGGCTGTTGCCGACCCGTTCCTGTACGGCAAGATATTCGAGAATACGTTCCTTGACATCCTCCAGGCCGTAATGATCGGCGTCGAGAATGGCCTTAGCCCGCTTAAGATCCTTGGTAATTTTACTGCGCTTGCGCCATGGTACTCCCACCAGCCAGTCGATGTAGTTACGTACGACCGTCGCCTCTGCGGACATAGGACTCATCATCCGCAGCTTTTTCAGCTCGGCGTCCGCCTTGGCCCGCACATCTTTAGGCATTCCGGCCTTGTCGATTTTACGCGTCAACTCATCCAGCTCACTACCGCCCTCTTCCGACAGATCACCCAACTCTTTCTGAATAGCCTTCATCTGCTCATTCAGATAATACTCGCGCTGACTCTTCTCCATCTGCCGCTTGACGCGGCCGCGGATACGCTTTTCCACCTGCAGCAGGTCAATTTCAGACTCCATCATGCCCAGCAAATGCTCCAGCCGGGCGCGAGTATCCGCCTTCTCCAGAATTTCTTGTTTTTCTTCGAGTTTGAGACTGAGATGTGCCGCCACAGTGTCTGCCAGTCGTGCCGGATCATCCATGCTCGCCAAAGTAGACAAAATCTCCGGGGGGATTTTTTTATTCAGTTTGACGTAGGACTCAAACTGAGCGCTGACCGAACGCATAAGAGCTTCCAGTTCACGATCATTTGCCGCACCACTGGCAACGATCTGCACCTGTGCGCGCAGGGATTCTTCAGCAGGCAAGAAGGAGACGATTTTAGCCCGCTCAGTGCCTTCAACGAGCACCTTAACCGTACCATCAGGCAGTTTGAGTAACTGCAGAATCGTAGCCAGCGTGCCAATCCGATAAATATTTTCCGGCTGAGGATCATCGTCCGCAGCATTTTTTTGTGATACCAGCAAAATCTGCTTTTCGCCAGACATCGCTTCTTCCAGGGCGCGAATCGACTTCGTCCGCCCCACGAAAAGAGGAATAACCATGAACGGGAATACCACAACATCGCGCAGAGGCAGCACCGGTACCATCTGTGCTTCCCCTTCCACCAAGAGACTTTTATCGATTTGGGCCATGGTCTACTCCAAAAGCAGGTGATTACTGCCAATAACAGGGCAGATGGGGTCGTCAACAGCACTTTTCAATGACAACCCGCTCTACTTCAGGCTGGATGAGACATATCCACCTTGGCAGCATCATCGTAAACTAGCAACGGCTTGGTGCCACTTTCCACGACGGCGGGGTCCACTACCACCTTCTTCACGCCACTCATAGAGGGCAATTCGTACATCGTATCCAACAGAATCTGCTCAAGAATAGAGCGCAAGCCGCGTGCTCCGGTCTTGCGGGTCAGTGCCTTTTTGGCAATGGCCCGCAATGCCTCGGTACGGAACTCCAGAGTCACGCCTTCCAGAGAGAATAGTTTCTGATACTGCTTCACCAAAGCATTCTTCGGATCGGTGAGGATGGAAATCAGCGCTTCTTCATCCAGTTCTTCCAGCAGCGCCAGAATGGGCAACCGTCCGACAAACTCGGGAATCAAACCATAACGAACCAGATCTTCCGGCTCCAGATTCTGCATCAGCATAGCTGCGGTCGCTTCTTTATCGCGGCGCTTGAGGGGCGCATTGAAGCCCATACCGCCCTTCTCCAGACGCGCAGAGACGGACTTTTCCAAACCCGCAAAAGCACCACCACAGATGAAGAGGATATGCCGCGTGTCCACCTGCAAGAACTCCTGCTGCGGGTGCTTGCGGCCGCCTTGTGGCGGAACCGAGGCCACCGTCCCTTCAATCAGCTTGAGTAACGCCTGCTGCACACCTTCACCAGAAACATCGCGGGTGATAGAGGGGTTCTCGGACTTACGAGTGATCTTGTCGATCTCATCGATATAGACGATGCCAGTCTGCGCCTTTTCCACATCGTAATCACATTTCTGCAGCAACTTCTGGATAATGTTTTCGACATCCTCACCCACATAGCCGGCTTCCGTGAGTGTCGTGGCATCGGCCATGGCAAAGGGCACGTTCAGGAGGCGCGCCAAGGTCTGCGCCAGCAGGGTCTTGCCCGAACCGGTGGGGCCGATGAGCAGGATATTACTCTTGTCCAGCTCCACCTCGTTGTCCTTGCCACCATGTTCCAGACGCTTGTAATGATTGTAAACCGCCACGGACAAAACCTTTTTGGCAACGTCCTGACCAATGACGTAATCGTCCAGCGTTTTGCGGATTTCCATGGGCTTGGGCAACTTGTCCTGACCCTCGCTGTGCTCGTCCAGTATCTCGTCCTTGACGATGTCATTGCACAACTCGATGCATTCATCACAGATAAATACCGAAGGACCGGCAATCAGCTTGCGGACTTCATGCTGGCTTTTGCCACAGAATGAACAATAGAGCGTCTTTTCACCACTCCCCTCATGCTTTCCAGCCATAGCTGTTCTCCTGCCTGTTCAGGCGGTCTCGTTTTCACCGTGACGGGCAATCACGGCGTCCACAAGATGGTAGGTTTTGGCCTCTTCGGCCGACATGAAAAAGTCTCTGTCGAGATCCTGCTCGATGCGTTCACGGCTCTGTCCGGTATGATGGACCAGAATATCATTGAGCCGCTCACGAATACGCAAGATTTCTTTCGTATGAATCTCGATATCATGCGCCTGCCCCTGAAAACCACCAGAGGGCTGATGCAACATGATCCGTGCGTTAGGCAGCGCGTAACGCTTGCCTTCGGCACCGGCTGCCAACAATACCGCGCCCATGCTCGCCGCCTGACCGATGCAGAGCGTGCTGACCTTCGGACGGATGAATTGCATCGTGTCGTAAATCGCCATGCCCGCAGTGACAGAGCCACCCGGGCTGTTGATGTAAAGCTCGATGTCTTTATCCGGATTTTCTGCTGTCAGAAAAAGTAGCTGAGCAACAACCAAGTTGGCCATCATATCTTCTACCTGCCCCACCATGAAAATCACCCGCTCTTTGAGCAGCCGCGAGTAAATATCATAGGATCGTTCGCCACGTCCGGTCTGCTCAACCACGATGGGCACATACCCCAAGCCCTGTATGGCGGGCGCCAACTGGTCTCCTGCCTGTTTCCACATAATCCATGCTCCTGTCTGTTGACACGGTCCCGCGACGGACACCGGTTATTCCGCGTTTGCTTCGGCTACCGGCGCCCGGCCGATGAGCTGGTTAAAGCTGACAGCCTCGTCGTTCACTTTAACACGCTCCAGAAGCCATGCCACCACTTTGTCTTCCAGCACCAAGGCCTCGGCCTGCTCCATCTGCTCGGGATTACTGCGGTACCAGCTCATGAACTGCTCAGGGTCCTCATACTGCTCGGACATGTCCCGAATAACCTGAGTGACTTCCGCCGGGGATGCCCGCAGCTTTTCGCGCCGGACAATTTCCGACAAAACCAGGCCGAGTACCACACGCCGCCTGGCCAGCGCCTCCAGATCATTGCCGCCAGCCGCTGCATTGGCGTCTTTTTGCAAACGCTCCAATTCCTGTCCGATCATTTGCCTGGGCAAATCGGGATGGTTGCTCTCCGCTACCAGTTCCAGAATCTGCGCTTTCACCTGGCCCCGGCTAATCCGCTGCGCTTCACGTTCCAGATTTTCCCGTACTTCCTGCCGCAGTATGGCTACATCCCCATCTTCAATACCCAGTGCCAGGGCAAAAGCCGCGTCCACTTCGGGCAATTGGGGGGCCGCTACTTCCTTGACCTGAAGATGGAACTGGGCGGCCTGACCGGCGAATTCCGGAGCATGATATTCTGCCGGAAACTGTACCGCGACGGTCCGGTCTTCTCCCGCAGACATCCCCAGCAGTCCCTGCTCAATGTCCCGCAGCAGACGACCGGAGCCCAACACCACGGGGTAGTCGGTCACATCACCGCCCGCCATGGGGACACCATCAATGGTCCCCTGAAAATCCACGGTGACCCGGTCTTCGTCCTGGGCAGGACGCTCGGCAGACACATAAAAACGCCGCTGCTGACGCATAATGTCTATGGTGGCATCCACGTCCGCATCCGTCACTTCAGCCGTCTTGCGGATAACGGTGGCGTCCGGCACCTGCGGATCAAATTCGGGATACACCTCTACCACGGCCGTAAACACGAGATCCTCACCACGCCCACCTTTCTCGACCTGCACTTCCGGTCTTCCAACCGGACGTAAGGACTCGTCGCGCACTGCCTGAGAATAGCGTTCATTGATAAGATGATCGAAGGTCTCCATGAGGGCATCCGAACCGTAATGGCGTTCGATGAGGACCATGGGCGCCTTGCCGGGCCGGAATCCGGGTAACCGCGCGGAGCGCGCCTTGTTACGCAGGCGCTGGGATACCCCACTCTCCACCTCATTGGCGGGAATGGTCACATGGATGTGCCTTTCCAAAGGCGCTGCCTCTGGTGTCGAGATTTGCATGAACTGATCCTTCTTTTGCATTTTGTCTAAGCCTAAATGTTAATAGTAAACACAAGCCACCTGCCTCTCAAGGTCAGTGCAGACCTCGACTCCCCGGTTTAACGGGCGTCCCGTCAACTGCACAGAGCGGACAATCAACAGCTTCCCAGGTACGTACCGGGAGCGTCAACAGCGGAAAAAATGGTATGTCGTCAAAATCGCTGAATCCTGAACTGCGATCAATAATCGCCGATGCCGCTAATACTTGCCCGCCTGCTGCGGTAATGGCCGCTATGCATTCCCGCATTGAGCCGCCCGTCGTCGTAATATCTTCAACCACTAACACGCCTTCACCCGGCGCCAGCGCAAAGCCCCGGCGCAGCACCATCTGCCCGGCTTCCCGCTCGGCAAACAGGCTGCGTACTCCAAGCGCGCGGCCGCATTCGTAGGATACCAGAACCGCGCCCATGGCTGGTCCCACGACACAGGAAATACGCTGCTGCAAATCCGCAGGAATACCCGCTACCATCGCCGCACACAGTCGCGCTGCATGTCCGGGATGTTGCAGTATCTTGGCCGACTGCAGGTAGGTATCACTATGTAGCCCGGAGGATAGCAAAAAGTGTCCTTGGAGCAGCGCCCCATTTTCTTTGTACAACACCACCACCTCGTCTGCAGTCACAGCGACCCCTTCTCCATGATCAATGTTACGTGAAGCACAACAGCCCTTACCACCTCATTCAATCCAGCATATTAGTCAGATTTCTGAGAATCAACGGGATTTCCTGCCAACTCACTCAATATCTGGCTAAGTGCCTGTGCCGGATCTTTAGCAGCCGTGATAGGCCTGCCCACCACGAGGAAATCCGATCCTGCCGCCAGTGCCGCTGCGGGCGTCATAATACGCCTCTGGTCATCCTCCACATACTGCGCGGGACGAATCCCTGGGGTCACACGCAGGAGTTCAGGCACGATCTCCCGTAAACGACTTGCCTCCAACGCAGAGCAGACGATACCATCCAAGGCACATTCCGCTGCAAGTGTCGCCAAACGCCCAACCTGATCCTGCACCGAACTGTTGACGCCAACTTCGCGTAAAGCGGCGTCGTTCATGCTCGTGAGCACCGTCACCGCAACCAGGAGAGTCCGCCGTGTCCCAGCGGCGTCATTCACCGCTTCGCGCGCAGCGCGCAGCATGGTGCTACCACCACTCGCATGCACGTTGAGCATCCATACGCCGAGACGCGCTGCCGCCTTACAGGCATTGGCGACGGTCTGCGGAATATCGTGAAATTTGAGGTCAAGAAATACGTCAAATCCTTGCTCCTGCAGGTGCTCCACAATGGCGGGGCCACAGGCGGTAAAGAGTTCCTTACCTACCTTGACCCGGCACGCGGCAGGGTCAAGCTGATCCGCCAAAACCAGGGCGTCGCGTTCGTTCGCATAATCCAGCGCAACAATGAGCGGTGAAATCACAAACTACACCCTCCGGAAAAGGTGCCCCACTGACGGCAGCTAGGGCAGCGCCAATAGTACTGGGGACTTTGATAACCACAAGACTGACAATGAAAAACCGCTGGTTCCACCGACAGCCCCCTGACTGCTAGCGCCATAACAGGATACAATGCGGGATCCGGTGCATCGGGATCCAGTTCCAGCAAAACCTGCATCACCCGCATATCCGGCTGCCGCAACAGAACATGCCTTAAATATGCCGTCGCCGCGGGGGTTCCTTCGACCGCCCGCAAGGCATGTGCCAAAAGTTTTACGGCCAATGGCGAATTACACATTTTTAACAGGCGTTCTCGTGTTTCTTGCGCACCTGTGTCGTTCGCAGCATATCGTAAAACACTCAGAAAGGGTTCCAAAATAAGCAGAACCACAGACTCCACTGAAGAATCGAGGAGTTTTTCCCAAAGGCTTAACGCACCACCCCAATCCTGCCGATCGAAGGCGATGCGTCCGCCAATCACCAAGGCCCGTGGATTTTCTGGATCCTCCTTCCGGGCCAACTCCAAAAAAACCTTTGCCTGCTCTGCCTCTCCTGCGAGCAGCGATTGCTCGGCCAATTCACCATAGAGCATGGCAATCACGGGACGCTGACCGCGCGTACCTGTTTTATGTAAACGCTGACGAACCGCGATAGACTGCGCCCACTCACTGCCCAGTTCGTACAACTCGGCAAGCGTAGCAAGACCCTCTAGATGATCGGGTTGGCGATCCAATAATTCTTTAAGAATGGATTCCGCCCGATCGAGAATTCCTGCCTTGAGATAATCCTGCGCGATCTCGAAAAGCACACTTTGCCGCAGATCAGGCGCCAGTGCCGGTTGATCCAGAAGATGCTGGTGTACCCGCAAGGCACGTTCCAGCTCTCCGCGCCGCCGAAAGAGGCGTCCCAGGGCGAGCAAAATGTCAACGCTCTCCGGATGTTGCCGTAACGCATCAAGAAAAACTTCTACCGCCTCATCATTGCGCTCACTGAGGAGATGGTTGAGCCCTTGAATATAAATTTCGGGAATTGTGTCGGAGGCACCCAGCGCAGATTTTCTGTGAGCGGTAATCCGACCGATCCATATGCCCAGCGCGATCGCCGCGAGCAAAACGAGGATAACCACTGCATCCACGCCAGGAGCCGTCAATTAAACCTTGCCACCCACAACCGCCTCAGGGTAATCAACCTGCTCACGGAGCTCCTTACCCGGTTTAAAATGCGGAACCCGTTTTTCGGGCACCAGCACCGGCTCTCCCGTTTTCGGATTACGCCCCTGCTTGGCAGGACGCACGTGCATGGAAAAGCTTCCAAAACCACGAATTTCAATGCGTTCCCCCTCAGCCAATGCATCGCTCAGATAATCGAGCATCTGGCGGGTAGCCATTTCAATATCGCGCATACTCAGATGCGGATATTGTGCACTGATGTTTTTGATCAATTCTGATTTAGTCATAGTTTATTAGCTTCTTAACAAAGAATGGTGAACTGACAGATCATCACAAAATTAAAAAGTAAGCGGCAGGTAGACGCTCCAAAAAAGGCATTTACCTAACGCCACCTCATTCACCCTCCCCTCCCGATCAACATCATGACCGAGAGGGGAAAGGGGTCACTCTTAACTTTCTTCTTCCTGCTTACGCTTGAGCTGTTCTTTAATCAGATCGCCCAGACTGGTGGTGCCCGTCGCTGCACTACGCGCATATTGCTGCACCACAGCCGCCTGATCTTCCTGAGAAACAGTCGCTTCATGCGCCTTGGTGCTGAGGGTCAAGGTGCGGTTCTTGCGGTCGACCATGGCAATAGCGACCTCGATTTTATCCCCGACGGCCAAGGCCTGACCACGGGCCAACTCGCGCTGGGGGAGGAAGCCTTCGACGCCTTCACTAAGACGGATCTCGGCACCACGGCTATCCACCGAGATGACCTCGCCTTCGACCAGGGCACCCTTTTCATTGGCCACCACAAACTGGATGAAGGGATCGGTTTCCATCTGCTTGATGCCCAGACTGATACGCTCCCGCTCCGGATCAATGCTGAGGACGACCGCATCCAGAGTATCTCCCTTTTTGAAGTCCCGCACGGCTTCTTCGCCGGTACGATCCCAGGCGAGATCAGAAAGATGGATCAGGCCGTCGATACCGCCATCCAGGCCAACGAACACACCGAAATCGGTAATACTCTTGATCTGACCAGAGACACGATCGCCCTTCTGGAAGTTCTGCGCGAAGTCATCCCACGGGTTGGGCAGGCACTGCTTGATGCCCAGCGAAATACGGCGACGCTCTTCGTCGATATCGAGGATCATCACTTCAACTTCCTGGCCTACATGCAACGCTTTGGCTGGATTGATGTTTTTGTTGGTCCAGTCGATTTCGGAAACATGCACCAGGCCTTCGACACCTTCTTCGATTTCGACGAACGCGCCATAATCCGTAACGTTGGTGACCTTACCGAAAATACGGGTGGCCTCCGGATAACGGCGGGCGATATCGCGCCAGGGGTCTTCACCCAGTTGTTTCATACCGAGAGAGATACGACCGCGCTCGCGGTCGAATTTGAGGACCAGGACGCGCACTTCGCCGCCCACGGTGACCACCTCGCTGGGATGCTTGACTCGGCGCCAGCCCATATCGGTAATATGCAGCAGGCCGTCGATACCACCCAGGTCGATGAACGCGCCGTAATCGGTGAGATTCTTGACCACACCATCCAGGATGGCACCTTCCTGAATACTCTCCAGCAGTGCACCACGTTCCACACTCTGTTCCTGCTCGACCACCGCACGGCGGGAAACCACCACGTTGTTGCGCTTGCGGTCCAGCTTGATGATCTTCATCTCCAGGTCTTTGCCTTCGAGGTAAGCGACATCCCGTACCGGGCGCACATCAACCAAGGAGCCAGGCAGGAAGGCGCGCACACCGTCGATGCTGACCGTAAAACCACCCTTCACTTTGCCGGTAAGGAAGCCATGCACCACGGCGTTGTCGTTGAAGGACTTCTCCAGGTCGACCCAGGTCTTGGCGCGGCGGGCTTTCTCACGGGAGAGGCGAGTCTCGCCCATGCCGTCTTCCACCAGCTCCAGACAGACCTCTACAGAGTCACCGACCTTCACCTCTATTTCGCCTTCCGCATTGCGGAACTGCTCAGCGGGGATCGGCCCTTCAGACTTGAGACCCACATCGACGATGACAAAGTCGTTATCGACGCGGGTCACGATGCCGGTGAGCAACTCGCCAGGCTTGAGGCCCTGGGTGTTCTGGCTTTCTTCAAACATCTCGGCAAAACTGGGTTCAACAAGCATTTCAGCGTTAGGGGTGGTCATAAATTTCAGTAGGCCTCATTTACCGGGCACGCCATGGGCGCCCCTTGAATCACTGCTCGATGCCATAAATGGCGGTTTCAATTTTCCTGCAAAGCCGATTGAACCCAGCTTTGCAGGACCCTGTATGTGTCGGAAACGCTTTGTTCGCTGGTATCCAGGAGGCGCGCATCGGACGCGGGCCGGAGCGGTGCCACGCTGCGCTGCTGATCCCGGGCATCGCGTTCCGCAATTTCCGCCACAACTGTGGCGAGACTAGCACTAATACCCTGTTCCATCAACTGATTCAGACGCCGTTTGCCCCGTTCTTCGGTCCTGGCGGTCAGAAATACCTTGAGCGGTGCATCCGGGAAAACCACGGTCCCCATATCTCGGCCATCAGCTACCAATCCCGGTACCTGGCGAAAATCCCGCTGGCGCTGCAATAAGGCCGCACGCACCGCAGGAATTGCGGCAATCTGAGAGGTCAACGCACTGATTTCGGAGCTGCGGATTTCCGCATCGACCAACTCTCCCGCGAGCAAAACATGTGTTTCGTCGGTGCCACCTCGAAAGCTCAGGGGCAATGTGCGCGCCAGTTCGGATAAGGCCACGGCGTTGTCCGCAGGCAACCCGGCACGCTGTGCCGCCAGCGCCAACGCCCGATAAATAGCACCACTGTCCAAAAGATGCCAACCCAGATCACGGGCCAAAAGACGGCCCAGCGTGCCCTTACCAACCCCGCCGGGACCATCCAATGTGATGACGGGAATGCTATTCATGCGCCCACCACCTCCAGCAGCAGCCCGGCCTGATGCGCCAAAGCGGGAAAACTTGGAAAAGACGTAACCACATTGGCACAGTCGAGGATTTCGATATCACCTTGCGCCACCAGGGCCGCCATAGCGAAGGCCATCGCGATACGATGATCCCCATGACTGTTTATACGACCACCCAGTAGAGGCGATCCATTGATAATGGCCCCGTCCGCGCGCTCCTCTACAATAATACCCATTGCCCGCAGGCCACTAGCCATCACCGCAATGCGATCACTTTCCTTCACCCGGAGCTCTTCGGCACCGGTAACCACGGTCTGCCCCTTCGCACACGCCGCGGCGATGAACAACACAGGAAATTCATCAATAGCCAGAGGTACCAGATGGGGAGGAACGGCAATGCCTTGCAACGGCGCATAGCGGACGCGGATATCGGCGACCGGCTCACCGCCCACTACGCGCAACGCGGTGAGATCAATCCGGGCGCCCATACGGGTGAGAATTTCAATGATGCCGGTGCGCGTCGGATTGATGCCTACACCTTCCAGGGTGAGATCGGAACCCGGCGCGATGGTGGCGCCGAGCAGGAAGAAAGCCGCGGAAGAAATATCGCCGGGCACCTGCAGCGACTGCCCATGCAGGTGTCCACCTTGGCGCAGGCAAGTCCGTGCATCTTGGCGCTCGATCGGGTAACCGAAGCCCCGCAGCATCCGCTCGCTGTGATCACGGGTAGGCGCGGGCTCCGTCACGCAGGTCTGGCCTTCGGCATACAAGCCCGCCAGCAAGATGGCGGATTTGACTTGGGCACTGGCCATCGGCAGAACATAGTCGATGCCGTGCAGGGGCCGCCCGTGAATCTGTAAGGGCGCCTTACCGTCCTGGGCGGCAATTTCCGCGCCCATAGCAGTCAATGGCCTCAACACCCGGCCCATAGGCCGCTGCTGCAGACTGGCATCGCCTATCAGCGTACTCGGGAAAGCCTGACCGGCCAACACCCCTGCCAAAAGACGCATTGCCGTACCGGAGTTCCCGCAGTCCAACGGTACACCAGGTGCCCGTAATCCATACAGACCGACACCCTGTATACGCAAGCGCCCGTGATCCGGTCCTTGCATCTCTACGCCCATGGTGCGAAAGGCGGCGATAGTAGCAAGTACATCGGCACCTTCCAGCAACCCCTCTACTTCCGTCACACCTTCAGCAAGCGCACCAAGAATAACAGCGCGATGGGAAATAGATTTATCGCCGGGGACCGGAAAACGCCCCTTGAGCTGACTGCCTGGATGGACGAGATATCGGGTCATGATTCAGGGATATACCGGAGGAAATTGAAATTGTTGACGACAGTCGCGACCGCGCTCCAGCAAGGCGCGCAGGGCGCTCCTGTCATTCCCTGCGAGTATCTGCTCGACATTGCCGAGGGTTTTTTGCAAAGCCTGCAGATGCTGTTCGACGATTGCACGATTCTCCCAGAGGATGGCTGCCCAGAGATCGGGATCAGAGGCCGCTATTCGGGTAAAGTCACGGAGCCCTCCGCCAGCGAGATCACGCAGCGCAGGGGCCTGATCATCCAGGCCAGCCATATAGGCAAAGGCGAGTAAATGAGGCAAATGACTGGTCGCAGCAAGTGCTTGATCATGGTCCTCCGGCGTCATTTGCGAGACAGTCGCACCGAGGCTCTGCCAAAAGTCGCTTAAAGCGTCTACCGCATTAGGTGCCTGTCCCGGCAGCGGCGTCAGGATAACACGCGTCCCTTGATAAAGACTCTCCCGCGCCGCTGCAAATCCGGTTTTTTCTCCCCCAACCACGGGATGCCCGGCGATGAAGCGATCTCCCAGCAACTGACGACCCAATTGCGCTATCGGCGCTTTGATGCTGGCGACGTCGCTGACCAAGGTCTCTGCAGATATATGACGCGCCAATTCCGGCAACTGCTGCAAGATGATTTGCGGGGGGGTAGCCAGCAGGACCAGGTCGGCATCTCGCAGCGCCGATTCCAACTCATGAGCCAAGCTGATCCGCCATTGCTGCACTGCAGGTCCCATGCGCTGAACCGCAGCCGCATCCGCAAGTACACCCACCAGCGATCCGGCGAAGCCCCTGCTGCGCAAGGCTTTAGCGACACTCCCACCCATGAGGCCAAGGCCGACAATGATAACTCGCTGGAAAGGAATGTCTGGCATGCTAGAGTTCGCGACCGATGGCCTCGGCGATTTTACGCAGATCACCCATCAGCGTCATGAGTTGCTGCGGACTCAGTGCCTGATCGGCATCGCACCAGGCTTCTTCGGGACAGGGATGCGACTCCACCAGCAAACCATCTGCACCAGCCGCAATGGCGGCCTTGGACAATTGCGGTACGAGCCAGGCCTTACCGCCAGCGTGACTGGGATCAACGATAACCGGCAGATGCGTCTCCCGCTTGAGGACCGGAATAGCGGTGACGTCAAGGACATTACGATAGGCCGTCTCAAAGGTGCGAATACCGCGCTCGGCGAAGATAATCCGGTGGTTACCGTGAGCAGCGATATATTCGGCCGCCATGAGCCATTCCTTAATGGTGGCACTCAGGCCGCGTTTGAGTATGACCGGCACATCCAGACGCCCGACTTCTTTGAGAAGATCGAAATTCTGCATGTTGCGCGTGCCGATCTGAATGATATCCACCCCTTTTTCGAGGAAAAGATCAATCTTGCGGACATCCATCAGTTCGGTGACGATGGGCAGACCGACCGCATCGGCGGCGGTCCGGAAATAATCCAAGCCTTCGTCGCCCACGCCTTGGAAGGTGTAGGGGCTGGTGCGGGGTTTGAAAGCGCCACCGCGCATCAGACGGCAGCCCGCCGCCTTGACGGCCTCTGCGGAGCTGCGCATCTGCTCAGGTGTTTCGACCGAACAGGGTCCGGCGATCACTTGAATCTGCTTGCCGCCAATGGGGATACCACGCACCTCAATCACGGTATCAGTGGATTTGAACTCGCGGCTGACGAGCTTGTAGGGTTTCAGAATGGGCATCACCTGTTCCACAGCAGGCAAGGATTCCAGCGCGCCCTCAGGCAACAGCCGTTCATCTCCTAACAGGCCCACCACGGTGCGCTCGGAACCGGTGCTGACCATGGGCTGCAGGCCAAACTGGCGGATACGCTCCAGCAACTGCTCCATCTGCTCAGCGGTAGCTTGTGGATTAACAATGACGATCATGGAATTATAGGACCTCACCCAGCATTTTTAGAAAACGTTGATTTTCCACCGGCAGACCGACACTGACCCGCAGATGATCCGGCATGCCATAAGGGGTAAGCGGTCGAACGATGACGCCTCGGTGTAACAGGGCATCATACACACGCTGTCCACCCCCTGGTACGGCAAAGGTGGTAAAGTTGCCTGCAGGCGGCAGGATTGTCAATCCAAGATGGCGTAATCCATCACGGAGGGCCACGATCCCCTGGCGATTGTTGGCCAAGGTAGCCCGCAGGTGGTCATTGTCCGTTAGCGCAGCATGCGCTGCCACCTGCGCTAACGTATTGACATTGAATGGCTGACGAACCCGCTCCAGCACTGCTATCAAGTCAGGGTGGCCAATGCCGTAACCGCAACGCAGGCCTGCCAGCCCATAGGCCTTAGAAAAGGTCCGGGTAAGCAGCAGATTACTGAAGCGCCGCAGCCACAGCTTACCGTCAGGATAATCCGCCGTATCCATCAGTTCCAGATAAGCCTCATCCAGCACCACCAGGGCATGCGCAGGCACACTGTCGATAAAGGTCTCCAGCGCCTCCGCTGTAAGGTACGTACCCGTGGGATTATTGGGATTGGCGATAAAAACCAGCCGGGTTTGTGCGTTGAGCAGACCGGCCATAGCCTCCAGGTCATGACCGTAGTCCCGTGCCGGGGCAATCCGCACGGTCGCTCCACTCGCTTGCGCAGCAATCGCATAAGCGGCAAAGGCATATTGTGAAACAATCACCTCGGTACCCGGCCCGGCAAAGGCGCGTACGGCAAACTCCACCACCTGATCAGAACCATTGCCGAAGATAAATTGCCTGGGGTCCAGATCTAACTGCCGCGCCAGCAACGCGCGCAACTCTGGCGCTGATCCCTCGGGATACAGAGCCAGGGTAGGCAACGCAGCTCGGATAGCCGTCAGCGCCATGGGGCTCGGTCCCAGCGGATTTTCATTGGAGGCCAGCTTGATGGCATCACGGATGCCCTGTTCCCGTTCCAGTTCCGCCAAGGGCTTACCCGGCTGATAAGGACGCAAGTCAGACACCCCCGCTGCCGCATATTCCAGATATTTATTGCACATTAAAATACCGCCCTGGGATAACTGCCGAGACAGCGATAGAAAGACGCCTGTTGCGCGAGGGCATCCAGCGCCGGTGCAATGGCGGCATCCCGACAATGACCGAGCAGATCGAGATAAAAGACGTACTCCCAAATAGCGGAGCGTGCCGGTCGCGACTCAATGCGCGTGAGGCTGATCCCGGCACCGGCCAATGGCGACAGCAGCGCATGCAGGCTCCCGGGGCGATTGGCCGCGGCCACCACCAGACTGGTCTTGTCGTTCCCTGTGGAGCGAGTACTGATCTTGCCGATCACCCAAAAGCGCGTGGTGTTCTCGGGATTGTCTTCAATACCGGCAGCCAGAATATCGAGGCCATAAGCTTCCGCAGCCACCGTAGTGGAAATAGCACCACCTTCGGCATCCGCCGCTGCACGTTCAGCCGCCACGGCATTGCTGGAGACATCCACCAATTGCACCTGCGGCAAGTGGGCCGCAAGCCACTGGCGACACTGAGCCCGGGTCTGGTAGTGCACATAGACCCTCCGCATGGCATCCAGAGCACCTTTGCCCACCAGATTATGGACGATACGTAACTGCACCTCGCCACATATATGCAGCGGATAATCCAACAGCAGATCGAGGCTGAGATTGACGGAGCCCTCGGTGCTGTTTTCCACCGGTACCACGCCGAACTGCGCCTGCCCACTGTCCACCAAACGAAAAATCTCGGCAATCCCCGTGGTGGGTTGCAACACCGCAGCCCGCCCGAAATGCTTTTGTGCCGCCATTTGCGTGAAGGTGCCTGCTGGACCGAGATAAGCCACCTGTAACGGCTCTTCCAAGGCCAGACCAGCAGAAATGATTTCGCGGAAGATAGTGGCAATTTGCTCCGCAGAAAAGGGCCCCGGATTCTCCGCCATCACCCGGCGAAGAATCTCCGACTCCCGGTCGGGATAATAAAAATTCGTCTCGTCCGCGGCGCGCTTCACTGCACCGACTTCAGCAGCCAGGCGGCCCCGCTCCGCCAGCAACTGGAGGATTTGTGCATCCACCTGATCAATGACCCCGCGCAATTCGGGAAGCGTTCGTACACTCACGGATAAGCTGCCTCCCTAACCCTGGCGGCGGGCGAAATCCCGCATGAAGTCAACCAGCGCCAGCACCCCAGCCTCCGGCATGGCGTTGTAGATAGAAGCGCGCATACCACCCAGCAGGCGGTGCCCCTTGAGCTGGAGGAGCCCCTGCGCATCCGCTTCTTTCAGAAATATCGCGTCTAATGCCGCATCGTGCAGGGTAAAGGGCACATTCATCTGCGAGCGATTACGGTGCTCTATGGCGTTGTTATAGAAGCCGCCAGAGTTATCAATCGCCGCATACAGCAATGCGGCCTTACGCGCATTGATCTCCGCCATAGCGCCCAATCCGCCCAACTGCTGCAACCATTTGAACACTAAAGCAGCCACGTAAATGGCAAAGGTCGGGGGCGTATTGTGCATGGAGCCCTCTTTAGCGTGCACGGCGTAGTCCAGCATAGTTGCAGTACCGGTCGGCGCATGACCGATGAGGTCGTCGCGGACGATGACCAGGGTCAGACCGGCCGGCCCGATGTTCTTCTGGGCACCGGCATAAATGAGGCCAAAACGACTGACATCCACCGGCTTTGAGAGGATATGGGAAGAAGCATCACTGACCAGCGGGATATCGCCCAGTTCCGGGACAAAATCGAACTCCAGACCACCGATGGTTTCATTACCGGCAATATGCACGTAGGCGGTATCGGCGCTAACCTGCCATTCCGATTGCAGAGGCACCACACGGGCCTGACGATCCGCATTGCTGGCCGCCACTTCCACGGTCGCAAAACGCCTGGCCTCTGCTATGGCTTTTGCAGACCAGATACCGGTCTGCACATAACTCGCCCGCGCATGACCGCGCAGCAGGTTGATGGGAACCATGGCAAACTGCAGGGTCGCCCCGCCCTGCAAAAACAGCACCTTATAATGAACGGGAACCTGCAGGAGGTCACGGAGGTCCTGCTCGGCCGCGGCGATAATCTGCATGTAATCTGCACCGCGATGACTCATTTCCATGACCGAAATACCGCGGCCATGCCAGTCGAGCAACTCCGCCTGCACCTGCTCCAGCACCACACGGGGAAGCATCGCCGGACCCGCACCAAAATTATAAACGGGATAGTTCATGATGTGTTACTGGGGCAGATCAGTCTGCTCCCCCTCCTCTTCTTCCGTATCGGCAATCAATGCCAGTCCCGCCAGTTGCTCACCCTCGCCCAGGTTAATCAGGCGCACCCCCTGCGCATTCCGGCCGGTACGACGGATGCTGTTGATGGCAATACGAATCAGGGTGCCGTGATCCGAGACCAGCATCAGTTCGTCCCGCTCCGTTACCGCCAGCGCGCCGACCACATCACCATTGCGCGCGTTGGTCTGGATGGCAATCACGCCTTTTCCACCCCGATTGGTACGGCGGTATTCATCCACTTCCGTCAATTTACCGTAACCATTGGCCGTAGTGGTGAGGATCACCTGACTGGAGTCCACCCACTGTGCCGAGATCACCCGATCATTCTCTTCCAGACTGATGCCGCGCACGCCCCGGGCATTACGCCCCATGGCCCGGGCTTTCGCCTCGGGGAAGCGTACCGCCATACCATGCCGGGTAAAGAGCATGAACTCGCGCTGCCCGTCGGAGAGGCCAACGGCGACCAGACGATCGCCGGGGTCGAGGTTGATGGCATTGATACCCTGACTGCGCGGGCGGGAATACTCCATGACCGGTGTCTTTTTGACGACACCGTGGGAGGTCACCATGCAAACAAACTGCCCCTCGGTAAAGTCTCGAATCGGCAACACGGCGGTGATACGCTCCGTGGGTGCCAGGGACAACATGTTGACGATGGGCTTGCCCTTGGCACCGCGACCCGCCTGCGGTAACTGATATACCTTCTGCCAGAAAACCTTACCGAGATTGCTGAAGAATAGACAATAGGCATGGGTCGAAGCGCAGAACATGCGTTCGACAAAGTCTTCTTCTTTGGTGGTGGTGGCCATCTTGCCTTTGCCGCCCCGTCTCTGGGCATTGAAGACCGTCACCGGCTGCGCCTTGATATAACCGGCGTGGGTGAAGGTCACCACCATTTCCTCTTCGGTAATCAGATCTTCCGTCGAAATATCACCCGTGTCCGCCACGATCTCGCTGCGCCGGGCATCCCCGTACTGATCGCGGATGGCCACCAGCTCTTCGCGGATGACCTCCATCAGCCGGGTCTTTGAGCCAAGAATCTCCAGCAACTCACGGATGCGATCCAGCAAGGCCAAGTATTCATCGCGGATTTTGTCCTGCTCCAGCCCGGTCAGACGGTGCAAACGCAAATCGAGAATGGCCTGGGCCTGAGTCTCGGACAGATGATAGCCGTCGGCCTGCATACCCTCAGAAGGCTCACCACGCTCGACCAACAGCGCCGCGACCATGCCCGGCTCCCAGGATTTCGCCAGCATCTGCGCCTTGGCTTCGGCCGGGTTGGCCGCCGCCCGAATCAGGCTGATGAGCGGGTCGAGATTGACCAGCGCCACCGCCAGGCCTTCGAGGATATGGGCGCGGTCGCGTGCCTTCTTCAGCTCGAAGACGGTGCGCCGGGTGACCACTTCGCGGCGGTGCTGGATGAAGGCCTGCAGCAGATCGCGCAGACCGAGGGTCCGCGGTGCCCCGTCCAGCAGCGCCACCATATTGATATTGAACACACTCTGCATAACCGTGTGCTGGTAGAGATTATTCAGCACCACATCGGCATTGGCATCCCGCTTGAGTTCAATGGCGATACGCATACCCGATTTGTCCGACTCGTCGCGCAGGTCACTGATGCCTTCCAGACGCTTTTCCTTGACCATCTCGGCGATGCGCTCAATGAGCTTGGCCTTATTCACCTGGTAGGGCAGTTCGGTGACGATGATGCTCTGCCGGTTGGATTTTTTGTCCGTCTCGAACTCGCAGCGCGCCCGCATGACCACCCGGCCCCGCCCGGTGCGGTAGGCTTCGATACTGCCGGCACGGCCATGAATAAAGCCTGCCGTCGGGAAATCCGGCGCCGGGACCAAGGTAAACAAGTCTTCATCCGGGGTCTCGGGATCATCCACCAGCGCCAGACAGGCACTGATCACTTCCGTCAGATTGTGGGGCGGGATATTGGTCGCCATACCGACTGCGATACCGGCGGAACCGTTGATCAGCAGGTTGGGGATACGCGCCGGCATGACCAGCGGTTCCATCTCCTTCTCATCGTAGTTGGGGCCGAAATCAACGGTCTCTTTTTCCAGATCCGCCAGCATCTCGTGGGCAATGCGGGACATGCGCACTTCGGTATAGCGCATAGCGGCGGGGCTGTCGCCATCCACCGAACCAAAGTTACCCTGCCCGTCGATGAGCGGGTAGCGCATGGAAAAGTCCTGCGCCATCCGCACCATCGTGTCATAGACGGCGGTGTCGCCGTGGGGATGGTATTTACCGATGACATCACCGACGACACGCGCCGACTTCTTATAGGGCTTATTCCAGTCGTTGTTCATCTCGTGCATGGCGAAGAGCACACGACGATGCACTGGCTTGAGGCCGTCGCGGGCATCCGGCAGGGCACGACCGACGATCACGCTCATGGCGTAATCGAGGTAGGACTGGCGCATCTCCTTTTCGAGACTGACAGGAATAGTTTCTTTGGCGAATTCGATCATGTGGAGACTGAGTACCCCTGATTATTTTTTCAACACGGCATTATGCCACAGCGGGGCTAAGCCTGCATGTGGCCAGCGGCTAGCGCCTGGAGCGCCGCCTGAAACCCCGGGCGCGCCACGCCACGCTCGGTGATAATGGCGGTGATCAGACTGGCGGGGGTGACATCAAAAGCCGGATTGCGCACTTCGACACCTTCTGGTGCCACCGCATGGCTCGCACACTGCAGCACCTCGGCGGCGGGGCGCTCTTCGATGAGGATGCCGCCGCCATCGGGCATGGCGAAATCCACCGTACTCAAAGGCGCCGCGACATAGAAAGGAATCTGATGATATTGCGCCAGTACGGCGAGGCTGTAGGTGCCAATTTTGTTTGCCGCGTCGCCATTGGCGGCAATGCGGTCGGCACCAACGATCACCGCATGGATCAGGCCCTGTTGCATCAGATAGGCGGCGGCGCTGTCGGCATTGAGATGAAAGGGAATACCGTCCTTCTGCAACTCCCAAGCGGTGAGGCGCGCGCCCTGCAGCCAGGGCCTGGTTTCATCAGCATAGATATGGAGCTGCTTACCCGCAGAAATCCCTGCACGAATCACGCCCAGTGCCGTGCCGTATCCGCCGGTCGCGAGGCTGCCGGTGTTGCAATGGGTCAGAATGCCACCCTCCGCCGGCAAGAGCTCCGCGCCATAACGGCCCATACGCTGGTTATCGGCGATATCATCGCGGAGCAAGTCATGGGCGGCCTGTAAAAGCGCGGCGACGGCCTGCCCCGCGGTAGACGCCGATTGCGCCAATGCCAGTTGCCGGTCCGTCGCCCAGGCGAGATTCACCGCGGTCGGTCGCGCCGCCTTGATCTCGTCGGCGGCACTCAGCAGGCGTGCCTGCCAGTCCGCATGTGTGCTCGCCTCACTCACGGCCAGTGCCATGGCATAAGCGGCGGTGATGCCGATCGCCGGGGCACCACGCACGACCATCTGCCGAATCGCCACCGCCACCGCGCGATAATCACCGAGCTTTAACCAGGTTTCCTGCTGCGGCAACAGTCTTTGATCGAGAAGGCAGAGCTGACCCTCCTCCCAACGGATGGCACGAATTTGGTCGGCACTGGACACATATCCTCCTCGGCAAGATACCAGGTCAGTCGGGAGCGGAACACCGCAGTATGGTGTGCTCAATATACGGGCAGTTGAAAAGTCTGTAAAATGCGCCGGAACGTCCAGACCCCATGCTTCTGGGGCACTCCCGCTTTCACCATCAGGTCCACTCATGTCTTCTGCCAGCCCATACCCTGTTCTTCGTCTGCGTCCCAAGGAGGATCGCCGCCTGCGCGCCGGTCACCTCTGGATTTACAGCAACGAAATCGACGTCCAGAAAACCCCCCTCACCGCCGTCACTCCAGGCAGCGTCTGCCGGATGGAAGACGCCCAGGGCAAGGCCTTGGGGCTCGCCCACGTTAATCCTCATACCCTGCTCTGTGCGCGCTTGTTGAGCCGTGACCCGCATGTCAGCATCGATGAGGGCTTTTATCGCACCCGCTTACAGCAGGCTTTGCTGATGCGGGAGCGTCTGTTCAGTGCGCCTTTTTACCGCCTGGTGCATGGTGAAGGCGATGGTTTGCCGGGCCTGATTATCGACCGCTATGAGGACCATCTGGTGCTGCAGGCAGGCAGTCTCGGCATGAATCGCGATTTGCCCCTGATCACGGCGGCTTTGCAGGGTCTGCTGCGCCCGGCGGGCATTTTGCTGAAGGCCAGCGGGGCGGTGCGGCGATTGGAAGGATTGGAAGACCGCGTCGAAGTCCTCTTCGGGCATATTCCGGAGCGACTGGAAGTTTGGGAAAACAACTGCCTGTTCCAAGTTGACCCGCGCGGCGGGCAAAAAACCGGCTGGTTTTATGACCATCGCGCCAATCGTCGCCGCTTGCGGGACTTCGCCCTGGGGCGCCGGGTGCTGGACTGCTTCGCCTATCTCGGTGGCTTTGCCATCCCTCTGGCCAAGGCCGGAGCAACCGCCGTCACCGCTGTGGACAGTTCGGCGCCGGCCTTGGCGATCCTCGAAGAAAACGCCCGACGCAACGAGGTTGAAGGCTTGCGCAGCATTCACGGCGACGCCATGGAGACGCTGCACAATCTACGCGACCGTGGTGAGCAGTTCGATCTCATCGTCCTTGATCCCCCGGCGCTGATTAAATCGAAAAAGGATTTCAAGGAAGGTAGCATCGCCTATCGTCGTTTCAACGACATGGCCATGCGTTTACTGACCCCCGGCGGCATCCTGTTCTCGGCGTCCTGCTCGCATCACCTGAGCCGGGAAACGCTGCTCAGCCAGATCGCTTTTGCCGCCCAGCGTGGAGACTATCAGATTATTGGCGAAGGCAGTCAAGATATGGATCATCCCGTCCACCCGGCGGTGCCCGAAAGCAATTATCTCAAAGGCTTCTTCATCCACCGTCGGGAAGAGTTATCCGAAGAGGCAGAAGAGGCCACCTGATCACCAAGCGCGGTTGATTCTTGTCGCCATGCCCGGTGACAGGTACAATCGCGCCCACGCCGGCGTAGCTCAGTTGGTAGAGCAACCGATTCGTAATCGGTAGGTAGCCAGTTCGAATCTGGCCTCCGGCACCATACAGAACAATTGGTTGGACGAAGCCGCTACGCGGAGGAGTCGCCTGCTGCGGCGCCACGAATTATTCTGCACCTTCCTCCCCTCAATGCCGAGGGGTTGATTCTGCAATATTTCGTGAGGACAAACCAGCATAAAGACCCCCACCGCCGATCACTTTGAGCGGCAATACCAGACGCATCTCAAGCACCTCAAGCTCAAAGGCCTGCAACCCACGGTAAATTTGTTCTCAGCCGCCTCCAGGGATTGTGGGCGCCGAGTTTTTCGTCATGCGCAGATAATCGAAGACGAGACGGGTACGGAAGCAGAGGGTGCGCATCATTTCTGCGATAGACTGAGAGGGTTTCTGGAAGGATTTAAGAATGCCGATGGCGAAGCGGCGCAGGCGGGTGAGATTTTCCGGGCCGAAGCCGGTGCGGACGCGACTGCGGTCCTCGTTGAAGTTCCAGTCAATGAGATAATGCACGCTCTCTATGGCCCAGTGTCCACGGTTCACTTCCAGCAGGCGCTGCGGTGAAGCCTCCTGCGGAGTACGACTGGTGATCCCCAATGCCACTTCCAGGGAGCGCTTGCCGGTTTTCTTCTGGATACATTCCCGCTCTATCCGGAAAGTCTGGCCGACATGGGGGAAGTCGACGTAGTCATTGAGGGTTGTACTGCACCAGATCCGGCGGGTTTCGATCCGACCGTGATCCGCAGGCGAGACTTCCACGAAATCGGGCGTACCACAATGTTCGAATTGTACGGCGATATCGTGTTCCAGGGTCGGCTGATTTCCCTTCACGGTAAAGTGGTAATGGGCCTGCTGTTCTATCAGGTAGGTAGCCAGCGCCCGTTGCGTCAGCAGGGCATCTGCAGTCACATCCTTGCCGGCGATATCGCAGCGATCCAGTACGGGAATCGCCATCCCGATCTCATTGGTGCGTTTGACCGCATCGCTATGGGCTACGGGTAAGGTGCCTACTTTTTTTGGGCATAACAGGTGCGCGAAGTGTGGCCCACCGCGCTCAGGATATGAGTCTGGGCACCCTTTTCGTCGACGGCGTTTTTCATGGTTTTGCCATCCATGGCCAAGGCACTGTCCCCCGGTTGTCCCCAGGATTGATTCCAGAGACTGAGCGCTCGGTCCAGTGTTCCCGGTTCAACCCGCACCAGGCAATCGCGGATCACAAATTCACTGGGAACGACATAACGTTTATTCTCGCACCGGCAGCCGAAACGCTCCCGTGCAGGTTGCCCCAGTCCCTGGGCCCAGTCCGCCATGGCCTTGTAACCGGACATGCCGCAGAGCGTGGCCCCCGCCGCGATCCCCAGCACGACCGGTAAACGATGCCGTCTCCCTTGCGGCCGACGGGGGTCGGGAATATCCGAGAAGCAGAGCGGTAGTGAACGCATTTCATCGGCATTGAGCATACGGTTAGGGTCTCCGGTGAGTTGCAGGTGGGCATAGTTCGGGTGGGTCAGGCGGGCTTGAGGATTACGGACCAGAGGCCGGATAAAGACCCGTTTGGGGGACGCAGCGGTGGCGCTGTAGCCGCTTGGGGTGCGACGATAGCCTTGGGTCAATCCCAGCTCTATCCAGTTGGCCGCCCGATACACGCCTCCGTAAAAGCGCTCTGGGTCGACAAAGGTTTCCAGCAGAAATAAGGGATGCCCGAAGTGAGTCTGCCAGTCGTCAGCGATACGCCGCTCAATCAGCGACAGGACGCGCGACCCGACATTGGGGCGATGCCAGTCAGGCAAAATCAGAAAGCGGCTGTTATTGGCGATGAGCCGGAGACGCCCATACTGGGAACGGAAGTCCCAGCCGATCCAGCGATCACGGACCCCGCATTTCAATGCGGCCCCGGACATGCTGATCTGCGCCACCCACTGATCCTGCCAGGTGGCGACGTACCACAGCGTCTCGCCGATCTTGGGCAGCGCACCCAGATAATGATGCTCCGCCATCAGTGCCTGGTAACGCGCTTCCTCGTGGCGTTCAACCCGGCGCACACGGATATCCGCGAGCATTTGATTAAAAGATTTTGCCGATTCCATACCGCCCGTTATACCGGAAATCCGGGCCGGAGTCCAGCATCGGGGGTTACTGGTTTGGTTTATATCCGGGTTCTAGGTAGGACAAATCTACCGTG
>NZ_DAHVHY010000069.1 GCF_027322205.1 Acidithiobacillus sp. | reverse complement strand
GAGCCTTGACCGCCTGCCATTCAATCGTTTGGTAATGACTCAGCAACTGATCGCAAACATGCTCGGAGTGCGCCGTGAGAGCGTCTCGGTAGTTGCTGGCAAACTGCAAGAAATGGGTTTAATCGACTACCGGCGGGGCCGCATAACCGTAATCGATCGCCTGGGACTCGAGGAGCGAGCCTGCGAGTGCTACGCCGCGGTGAAAAAAGAGACCGACCGCCTGCTTTCTGATATATGCCTTCCGTAGCAGGATATTGCCAGATTCCTTACATATGTCTGTCTCGACAGTATCTGATCCGTACTTCAGATGCGGGTCTTTTGAGGTGCAATCTGAAGGCAAATCGTCACGGAGATGAAGCAGTTTGATAAGCCATCAAGAAATAAACAAATACATGGAGCAATATCCAGACGAGCAAGTCGTTGAAGTCGCCATGCACTTATGGGTAAAGATGTCTGTGGAGATTGTCACCATTGTCGGACAGGATGGATTTAATGCGCTCTATAAAAGAAGTGTATTCCTCGCAGAGGCCACGTCTCCATGGCAGGGAAATGACCCAAAAAAAATACAAAACTACGATATAATGATATTATTAAAACAATCAGTTGGAGTACAGACACCCATACAGATCAGAAGCACTAATTGCCTGTTGCTGACTACCTTTATAAGTATTCTGTCTGCATTGATCGGTGATCAGTTAACGACTCGCATTTTAGATGTAGCATGGGAAGGTACCGCGATCAATCAGGTTAGGGGTAAAATGTGATCGATAAAGTAAATATACGCCAGTTACCAACTGGAGTGCCCGGACTGGATGATTTGTTGGGTGGCGGGCTGCCGGAATTTTCTTTTAACCTGATAGCCGGAGTGCCTGGTGGCGGGAAAACAACACTTGCACATCAAATCATGTTTACCCAGGCCAGCCCGACCAACCGGGCACTCTTCTTTACCGTGCTGGGTGAGCCGGCCTTGAAGATGCTGCGCTATCAACAACAGTTCACCTTTTTTGACATCAGCAAGGTGAACACGTCCATCCGCTATATCAATTTATCTCAAGACCTGTTGCAAGGAAATTTCGACAAGGTATTAACTCGCATCATTGAAGAAGTAAAAGCTTTTACGCCCAGCCTGGTATTCGTGGATTCTTTTCGGTCGGTGGCGCAATTAGGCAAACGGGGTCCGCGTCGACTGCCCGATATGCAACGCTTCTTGCAACAGCTCGGCATGGAAATGACGAGTTGGCAGGCCACCACCTTCCTCATCGGGGAGTATACCTTGCCCGCCGCAGACGCTAGCCCGATATTCACCGTAGCCGATGGGATTATCTGGCTTACCCAAAATATATATCGCGATACCATGGTGCGCAAGATTCAGGTCATAAAAATGCGCGGGCAAGCACAGCAAAGCGGATTTCATACTTACCGTATTCAGGATGATGGGCTTCATGTTTTCCCGCGTGCCATAGCCAACGATAGTGGTACTACGGCACCAGTGGCAGAAACCTCCGGTGGAGCAAAACGTATTACGATGGGCATACCCGGACTGGATGTAATGCTCGGCGGGGGGTTGCCATCGAGTTATGCGCTACTCGTGGTAGGACCCTCTGGATCCGGAAAAACTATAATGGCTACGGAATTTCTCGCCGAAGGCGTGCGCAGAGGCGAACCCGGCGTGATTGCGGCATTTGAAAAAAGTCCCAGCCAGTTGTTGAGCAAAAAGCTGTACATGCTCATCAAAACTGGGGGTGTTGGGGTCATTGACGCCCATTCTCTCAGTTTGTCGATAGACGAAACACTACACAATCTGATAACCGCCATTCAGCGCATACAGGCGAAACGAGTCGTTCTTGACTCCTTGTCTGGTTTTGAATTGGTTCTGGCCCCCGAGTTTCACGAGAATCTCCGAGAATCCTTATATCGTATGATTGCCGTTCTTACCGGCATGGGGGTCACGGTGCTGATGACCTCTGAACTGGAGGATCGCTATACCGACTTGCGCTTTAGTCCATTCGGCAGCGCTTTTCTCGCTGACGCCATTATCATGCAACGCTATATCGAAATTGCGGGCAGTTTTAAGCGGGTGTTATCGGTCGCAAAAGTGCGCGGCAGTGCGCACAGTAAAGAGCTTAGGTTGTTTGACATTACCGATGACGGCATTGTTCTCGGTGCGCCGTTATCGGGGTATTCCGGCATATTGTCAGACCGACCGAGGCTCGACGCCCTGCCCTGCATATCAAGGGAAGACGGGCACATATGAAGAACCAACGGTGACCAGGACCGTTCCATGCGTATGCCCAGGGATAGACAAATTCAACGCAAGCACGCCTGAAATTCATGAAAACGTCATTGCCTGGATATATATAGACGTGCTTCAGCATACCCCCGCAGACGCTGGACTCATGGGTATAACTCCTGAAGACAATAATGCCGCGAATTCACCGGCCGCCACTGGATGCGAGAAATAGTAGCCTTGCCCTTCATCGCAATGGAGCGCCAGCAGCAAAGCATACTGCTCTGCCGTCTCGACACCCTCCGCAATGGTGCGCTTCCTGAGGTTTATACCCAGACTGATCACTGCACTGACGATGGCGGCACTGTCCTTATTGCTGATCATCTGGCCCACAAACGACCGATCAATTTTTAGCGCATCAGTGGGATACTGCTTCAGATAACTGAGGCTGGAAAAACCAGTGCCAAAGTCATCGATGGCGAGCTTGACCCCCATATCTACCAGCGCACGTAATGCAGAATTTGTATCTTCCGTGTCACGCATGAGGACGGTTTCGGTCATCTCGAGTTCCAGCAAGTGCGGGGGCAAGCCCGTTTCCACGAGCGTCGCACGGATGTTTTCAATGAAATCCTTGGCACGGAACTCGTGTGCGGAGGTATTGATGGCGATGGTAACCGGCGGCAAGCCCATTTGGTTCCAGGCTTGGGCCTGCCTGCAGGCCTCGTGCAGTACCCAGCGGCCCATCGGCAGAATCAAGCCACAGTCTTCGGCGACGGGCACGAATTGCTCTGGTGACAGGAGCCCGCGTTCGGGATGTTGCCAGCGAATAAGGGCCTCGACACCGACGATCTTGCCGGTGAGAAGGTGAACGACGGGCTGGTAGTACAGGACAAACTCCTGCCGTTCCAATGCCAGACGCAACTCGGCTTCAATGGATTGTCGCTCGACGACCCGCATGTTCATCTCATGTTTGTAGAATTTATACTTATTACGGCCTCTTTCCTTGGCATGGTACATGGCGATGTCTGCGCATTTGATCAGCGTTTCTGTATCCTGACCGTCGTCGGGATACACGCTGATACCGATGCTCACGCTGATGTGGAGTTTGTGTGGCCCGATATGATGCGGCCGCATCTGCGCGGCCAGCATCTTTTCCGCAGAAATCGCGGCGTCCTTTGCGTGTTCAACATTGGGAAGCAGCACCACGAATTCATCCCCGCCCTGGCGGCTAATGGTATCTGAGTGCCGTAGAGAATCCTGCAACCGTTGTGCCACCGACTGCAGCAACTGATCGCCCACATCATGCCCCAGGGAGTCGTTGATGTATTTAAATCGATCCAGATCCAAAAACATCACGGCGAGAGGTCTTTCCTGGCGCCGCGCCACCTCAATCGCCTGACCGAGTCGATCTTGCAGCAGCATCCGGTTGGGTAGCCCGGTGAGCCCATCGTGATAGGCAGCGTATTTCATCTGCTCGCGTGCGGCTTGGACTTGTTCGGTCAGTTCGTGGGCTTCCAGGGTGGCGATGACCAGGTGCGCGTTAGCTTTCTGCAGGAGAGTCAGGTGCTCGTCCGTTGCGATTTTGAGATGTTCTTTGGAGCGACTGTCCTGTTCACGCGTGGTAACCGAGCACTCGCGGGCAAGGATCACCTCCTCGCGTTTACCCACTACGTCCTCGCGCCGCTGAGCAACGTCTTCACGGTGGTAAACCGTCGCTTCCCGCGCCGTGACCACGTTTTCCCGGCCTTGAATAACCATTTCTTCATGGATGGACATCCCGTCCGGACCCGATGCGTTGGATTGCGCGGGATCAGTTCGATCCACAATGTCACCCGGGTTATGACGGGTCATCTTTGCTCGCTCTCATCGGAGTACCCGGCTTGGCGTCAAATCTCGGTCGTCCAGACAAAATTCCAGAATAGCACTTTAACGGCTGACCAATGATGATGCCGTCATCGGTGATTTCAAATAATCTGATTTCCTTGCTGTGCCCGCTGCCCCGTACCTTGGCGACGGAAAGTACCCGTTTAAAATTTCCTTCCATTTCGACGTAGCGCTGCACAATAATGGCATCGGCGAGAAAAGCGCTGCCAAACGGACTAAAGCGCAAATCGGTATAACGATCTTCCAGTTCGGAGGTCATCAACACCGTGACACCCATGCCCGTAAGCACTGCGACCATTCTATAGAGCGCGCTCCGAAAGTCTTCATGGAATTCCGGTGCCAGCACGAGTTCAAAGCCAGACAAGGAATCAATAACCACCCGTTTGGCCTGTAGGCGTTCAATCGCTTTGATCAACTCATGCAAAGTTTCATCAATCGACAAGCTTAAGGAGTGCGCATCGATCATCCCCACCTGACCCGCCGTAACCAACGTATATAGGGCTTTGTTGAGGAGTTGGCTGGGATGCTTTTCAAACGCGGCGATGACGCCGGGCTCCCCCCTGCGCACGCCTTCGGCCAGGAACTCCGTAGACAATATGGTTTTTCCGGATCCAGTGGGTCCTACCACGAGTAAGGCGTAGCCCGTCGGTAAGCCACCGCCGAGCATCTCATCCAGTTTGGGTATACCCATCGCGATGCGTTTTCCCCCACCCGGCACTTTAATGGCCTCTATGGTGTTGGTCTGCACCATAGCGCGCGGATAAATCTGGATGCCGTCGTCGTCAATACGGAAAGTATGCAATCCGGAGTGTTGAGACTGTCCACGCATTTTAACCACTTGCAGTTTACGCACCATGGTGTCGCGGTGCAGGCTTTGCGTCAGCCAGAGAATCCCATCAGCCACGGTAAAGATCGGGCTGGAATCAGCCTCTGTGGCGCCGTATTCACCAATTAAAAAAGTGGTTGCCTGCCAACTGGTCATTTCCATGGCCAGTCGTTGCAAGAACCGCTGCATATCGGACAGTCCAGAATGGGCCTGCTTGCCTGACCGTACCACCGACCGGAACGAATCCACAAAAACGAGGCCCGGAACATATTGCTGGACCTCGTTAACGATGCGCGTCAATACCTTATCAAAATCCCCCTGCAGCAGATCCTGGGACAGATTGACGTAGCGAACGGAATCATTCACTTTGTCGATCTCAAAAAACGAGAATTGCTGCTGATAGCGCAGCATCTTCAGTGCCGGCTCACCCAGCACGGTAAAGAAGAGTACCCGGTTGGTGGGGCTTGCCTGCGTGAACATGATCTGATGCGCCAGTGTGGTTTTGCCGCCCCCAGGGCATCCTGCAATCAGATTAAAAGAGTACTCCGGCAGGCCACCGCCCAGCAGGTCATCCAGTCCAGGCACCCCGGTTGGAAGCTTCCGTATGCGGATTTTATGATTCAAAGTGATCTCCCATAATGGCTTCCACAATTTCTCCACCAAAAGCATCATGTAAAATGCGCGCCGTTAACTGATCACCCACCAACCGGCACAGGATGTCTGAAAAAGTAGTCAGCAATAAGCTGCTTGCCGCTCTGATCTCTGCGGGTGGCTGTACTACAAACGAAGTTTTTATTAGTACGAGCATATCATCATCCTGAAGTGTCATCACGCTGGCTGCCAACCAAGGGAACGTTGGCGCGGTGAGTGACAAGCTTCTCGCGTAGAGTGCATTGAACCCATCTTTACCGATAATCCTAACAATGGCTGCAGCTACCTTTTCCAACAGCGAAAAGGCTATTTCTGCAGTTTCTTCATCCGGATATTTCTCCAGGAAGATTTTTATTTTTCGCGGTTTCAACAAGGCTTCAGGCCTCCGTAACATTTTTTATATATTGAAATCATAACTCCCCATTTATCGTGTTATGAACGCAATATATAAAAACGTGCATCATGGCGTTCATCACCGATTCTCAAAAACCGTGACCATGCCTAGTAAGGATGTCGCATGCGGGCTAGGCATGTTGCATGGATCTGCCTGATTCGCAGACCACCACCCATCCCAAGTGGCATCGCAATCCGTTCCAGTTGGGGGAAAAGAACTGCTGCGTGTGCATCATCTGACGGCAGTGCCGCAAGCTGCAGTGCTGGCGAGGATCATGCGCGTAAGACATGAGCGACTCCCGTAAATAACTCCGACGAAGTAGAGATTATAGTACTTTTTTATGTCCGGGCCAGCCCTTATGCATCTCCCTTGTCCGGAAGCGGTATCGCCTCGGTGGGCGGGCATGGCCCGCTTGGCGTCAGTTACCCTACCAGTCGGCCGTTTCCACCCACGCACACTTTCAAACCAGACTGTAAAATGGGCGACCGGCCATCCACAGATAAGAATTAGGCGACTTTGACAGCCCAAGCTAATTGCTCAAGGTCGAAGAGAAAATCTCAATGGGTAACATTTGTGGCATGGCTCCCGCATGGTGCAATTTGGTTTTTGCCATCATGTTCACATAGCGCGCAATCGTTTCTATGGATAATGTTTCCACCTCACAACAGCGAACGGTAATCCAGCACCCTGCTTTATGGGCATTTCCAAGATGGAGGCACAACTGGTCAAAAACGCTGCGAGGAACCCGAACCATCAAAGGCTTGCCGGAGGCTGTAGTAAACTCCATGGTAACGGAAGGCGGAGCAGGAAAATGAGCGCGCTGGCCAACATCAGGCAGCAGCCGTTGGTAACGCTGTGCATCTTGAATATGAGACATGATAAACCGACCTCATTAGGAAATATGGTGAATGGTAAACCAGGTGCGACATGTCTTCTGTGCTTTGCATCACATAGGATAAACCACTGTAAACCGCCGAACGCTGACAGAATGGCAAGGCCTGCCATATGTAACCTAGCGAACAGACGGGGATAGCTTTGAGCTTTAATCTCTAGGCAAGAATCGAAAGGGTGTTACGCTGCCATGAACCTATGAATCAATCACACCCCAAATCGGGCGGCTTTTGAAACGCAGGACGACTGCAGTCCAATAAAATAGAAAAACAGAAGAGGCAGGAGATTTACATGATGAAGAAACTGGCACTTCCCGTTGTGCTTTTTACTTTGGCAGGCTGCTCCTCGATAGATCAAGGTCCGCAAGGTGAGCATAATGTTTCCTGGTATCTGCACCATCAGAAAAAGATGACGCAGGAGGTTACCTGGTGCAAGAACAGCGCCGATCGTAGTGGCCTCGACTCCTGTCAGAATGCCAATAAGGCACAAGACAAGGCACTGGCCTACAACGCAAATAAGACCCTACACAGTTTGGGTAAAAAATTGTCCTGATTCCGGGCATGTCCATAGTTTGGTAAATTACAAGGAGACTCTTATGAATACATCCAGATCGATTAAATCCCTCATGGTGGTTTCGGCCTTCATGGTGCCCCTGGCCCTGGCTGGCTGCGCTGGTGGCCCCAGCGCGGAGGCGGAGGCTGCACAAGCCAGTGCCAAAGCGGCCCAGATAACGGCGAATCAGGCGCTGGCCAAAGCCGATGCCCTGCAAAGCACCCAGAATGAGGCGATTCGCCGCGCCGATATTGCACAGCACACGGCGAATCAGGCGGTCCGCTCGGCGAACCATGATAATGGCAATTGATTTAGTGTAATCAATATGGGGCCGGTAATGTCAGATACCTTTTCTTTCATCGGGATAACCGGTCCCAAATTATGTCGCTGCAGCCACAACGTACGAAAAGAATTTGGCATGAGCACAATAATGGTATGACTCAAGAGACAGCATAAGCGGTATCCGAGCGAGGATTGCCTCTTCAGCTACCGGAGTTGCTCTGACTGACCGGTCGTTGCTGCGAGAGGGAACTTTGCCAGAAGGCCCTACACTGAAGCCTCCATCGGTATCAGAATTGGCAAGCACTTAACTTGCACACAGTCTTCACGAAGAAGACCACATACAATCTATCTGCTGCACCAATATATTCACTTTACCCACCATGCTACCCCCGCATGGCTGCCACCTTATTTGGCAATACGTAATCTTCGTCGCCACACTCCCAATTTGCCGAATCATAAAGCGGTAGCATATGTGCCCTACCGAACAGACGGCTCGCCATAAACATCTTACGATAGCCTATAGGTCGAGCCTATCAGCAATCGACTAAGGCGTTACTGTTGCATGCAGTTCTGACGTGGCATTGTAGTTTGGAGAGAATTTGTAACTCTTAAAAATGAATAGATTCTGTGAATTGGTAGGCAGCATTGGTTAAAAATCGGTCACTTAGGAGTTTACTATGAAAATCTCATCCCGCCATTCGTCTAAGAATGCCCCTGAATCAGTTAGCACGGCCGTTTTCCCTGTCGCCGGAATGGGGACAAGGTTCCTGCCAGCGACAAAAGCAACTGCCAAAGAAATGATGCCGATTGTAGATAAACCGCTGATTCAATATGCTGTAGAGGAAGCGTTAGAGGCTGGATGTGACAGGTTGGTTTTTATCAGTGGCCGTGGCAAACGTGCGATTGCAGACCACTTCGACGTTGCCTTTGAACTGGAGCATGAGCTAGAGCGTCGCGGAAAACAGGAACTGCTCGACGAAGTAAGAAATATTGTACCGCGCGGCGTCAGCACCATCTTTCTTCGACAACCTCACCCATTGGGATTAGGCGATGCAGTCCTGATGGCCCGCGATGTCGTTGGTGATCATCCCTTCGCCGTACTGCTCGCGGATGATTTGATCTTGTCCAAGAAACCCGTTCTTGCACAGATGATAGAGCAGTATGACCGCTATCATGCGGCAATTCTGGCCATTCAACGGGTACCTCACGAAGAAACCAATAAGTACGGCATTATTCGGTGCTGGCCGTGGGAAAATAAAATCCACCAGGTATCGGGTATCATAGAGAAGCCCCACCCCGATGCAGCACCATCTGATCTCGGGGTAGTCGGCAGATACATTTTACCTGCCAAAATATTTGAATATCTGGAGGATTTACCTGCAGGGTGTGGCGGCGAGATTCAGCTCACCGATGGGATTGCCGCCCTGTTACGTGAACGTCAGGTTCTTGGCTACGAATTTGAAGGTCGCCGCTTCGATTGTGGTGACAAGCTCGGATATCTACAGGCCACGGTCGAGTTTGGTTTGCGTCATGCGGGTGTTGGCAAACCATTTGCGGAGTATCTGCACCAACTTGCAACAGATGGAATATGCTCGTACGTTGCCGACCAGTCTGTTCCATTCCCGACACGCCAAAATAAGTCGCGAGTCGCGTGATAATCTCCCCCTATCTATAACAGATGAAGAAGGAGCAAAGCATGTCGAGCCATAAAGTTTTAAATTATTTATCAAACACCATGATAACGATCACTATTATTGTTGCTTTAATAGTCGTGTGGTTATCGGCAGCCAGCCCCGTTTCGACAATGGCTGAAGCATACCTTGGTGGCTTCATGCTTGCCGTCATGATCAGCATACTGCTTATTGGTCGTAAGCTGAAGTTCCGCGAACCTTGGGTTACTCCATTGCGCATCGTCAGTATCTTTTTCGCCATCTTCCTGACCGTGCGTTATTTGGTGTGGCGTGTGGAATTTACCATTGGTGGTTTTGGACTTATCAGCCTGATTGCAGGACTGACGCTTTTTGCTGCCGAACTTTACTCCGCAGGATTTGCCTTTCTGGGTTATTTTGTGAATTTATATCCACGCCACCGTACCCCAGTGCCATTGCCTGCTGACGAATCCTTGCTTCCAACGGTGGATATTGTTGTGCCAACATATAATGAGCCCGCTGACCTCCTTGAAGTCACACTGCTTGGCGCATTGAATATCACTTTTCCTACGGACAAGGCGCACATCCATTTGCTCGATGACGGAGGTACAGATGATAGATGCAATAAGCCTCTCATAGCTGAACAGTCCCTGGCACGCCGCCAGGCACTGCAGGAATTATGCCTTAAATTGGGCGTGACCTATCACACCCGCGTACACAATGATCATGCCAAGGCGGGCAATATCAACGCCGCCCTTCATAATCTTAGTGGTGAGCTCATGGTTATCCTGGACGCGGATCATGTACCTACCAGAGATTTTCTGACCAAGACGGTAGGATTTTTCCTTCAAGATAAAAAATGCTTTCTCGTACAGACTCCGCATAGTTTTATTAACGCTGATCCTATTGAGAAAAATCTGGGAATATTTCATGATTCACCACCTGAAACAGAACTTTTTCACAACGTCATTCAAACCGGCCTGGATGGCTGGAATGCGTCTTTCTTTTGCGGATCTGCCGCAGTCATGCGCCGCAGCATGCTGCTGGAAGTCGGTGGTATTCAGGGCGACACCATTACGGAGGATGCCGAAACCGCGATGATTCTGCATGCCAAGGGATATCACAGTGTTTTTCTGAATGAGTCACTCAGCATCGGTCTGCAACCGGAAACCGTTATGAGTTTTATTGCACAGCGGGTACGCTGGGCTCAGGGTGCGTTGCAATTGCTGCATTTCAAAAACCCCC
>NZ_DAHVHY010000068.1 GCF_027322205.1 Acidithiobacillus sp. | reverse complement strand
GCATGGGTGCAGAGCTTGGAGCCTGTTGCATGAACCTGCTCAATCTGCCGCCCCGCCACGAGCCCCGCCGCCTGCGTCGCCATCCGGCCATGCGCCGGATGTTGCGTGAGCATCATCTGCGCGCGGCGGATTTCATCCTGCCGGTCTTTCTGGTGGAGGGCAAAGGCGTCCGTACGGAAATCTCCTCCATGCCCGGTGTTTTCCGTCACAGCATCGACTCGGCGTTGCAGCTCTGCGCGGAGGCCGCGGCGCGGGGCGTCTCCGGGGTGCTACTGTTCGGCGTCGTTGAAGATCACTGCAAGGATGCCACCGGCGCTGCCTCCTGGGAGGCGGAGGGGCTGGTGCAACGGGCCATTCGCGCCATTCGCGCCGAATATCCGCAACTCCTGATCATTGCCGATGCCTGCTTTTGCGAATATACCGCCCACGGCCATTGCGGTGTCCTGGATGCGGGCGGTGATCGTGACGATTACGCCACTCTGGAAAACCTGCAGCGACAGGCCATCTCTTATGCAGAAGCGGGGGTGGATGTCGTCGCCCCTTCCGGCATGGTGGACGGCATGGTGATGGCTACCCGCGAGGCGCTGGACGCGGCGCAGCATCCGCAGGTCAGCATTCTTTCCTATGCGGTCAAATACGCCAGCGCTTTTTATGGCCCTTTCCGCGATGCGGCCGACAGCGCGCCCCAGTTCGGGGACCGCAAAGGCTATCAGATGGATCCGGCCAATCGGCGTGAGGCGTTTCGCGAGATGACACTGGATATTCAGGAGGGCTGCGATATGGTGATGGTAAAGCCCGCCATGGCGTATCTGGACATCATCCGTGACCTCCGCGAGCGCTGCGACCTGCCGGTGCTGGCTTATCAGGTGTCCGGTGAATACAGCATGCTGCAAGCCGCCGCCCGCGCCGGTTGGCTGGATCTGCAGAGCAGTGTCCTGGAATCGCTGTTGGGCATCAAAAGGGCCGGGAGCGACGCCATCATCACCTATTACGCCCTCGCCGCCGCTGACTGGTTGGGATGAAGCCGTCGCGACGCGCATTTGCCGCGCTGCCGTCGCCATCCATGGGGTTAATCGCGCCGGTATTGGATGTTCTCTTCCGGGTACGTTGGTTTGGGTCCGCCGCCCTGGTCGGTATCATGCGCGTCCTGCGTTTGCGGCCGGAAGACCTCGATACCCTGTTCCCCTGGGTCTTGCTCTCCATGGTCATCAACGTGCTGGTCTGGCTAGCATTGTTGGGAGGGCTGGCGGGAACCCTGCCTGAAAAAACGCCCGTCAGTTCGCTGGTGGAAGTTTCGTTGACGCCGAACCTGCTCCGTCCCCAGATTACCTCGCCCGCGGTACCCGCGCCGCGCAGCCCGGACGGCATTCTTCCGGTCCGTCGGGAAAGCGTGCCGTCAACGGCGTCACCGGCAGCGCGGGCGGTCGCATTGACTGCCTATCTGAAGGACTGGGAAGGTCGAATCATGGCACTGGCCCGGAAACATCTCTTTGCGGGAGGTCATCCCGTCCTCCCTCAGGGACGCGTCGTTGTCGCTGTCACTATCGCCCCTGACGGGCAACTGATGGAGATCGAGATGCGGCAAGGATCGAAGAACGTCGCGCTGGTAAACGCCGTCGATACGATCATTCGGGAGGCAGCGCCCTTTCCGGCCTTACCCGCCATCTGGCAGTACCCGCCTACCCCGTTGCGTATTGTGCGGACCTGGAGCTTTGAGTAGAAAACCCATTCAATCAGGGTATTGCCACCTGTTTATCCACGCATTCCAAGTCTTCCAGGCTTTTCTGCCGTGATTCCACCCCATAGATCAGGGTGGCGAGCATCCCCAGCAGGGCCACGATGGCCATGACCACCAGGACTAAGGGTATTCCCCAGCTTTTTTCAAAAACAGGAAATAATACCGCCGAAATGAAGGCCCCCAGGCGGGAAATCCCCGTCGCCAACCCTGCCGCGCTGGCCCGCAATTCCGTCGGAAAAATTTCTACGGCGAGCGCAAAAACCGTTACCGCCGGACCGATGCCCACACCCAGGGAATAGACCGCGGCACCCGCGTAAATCCCGACAATCCAGCCATTCCAGGAGCACAGCGCGAACAGTCCCAGCCCGAGGGACATCAGACCAAAGCCAGCGCTTTGCAAGGGAATCCGGCCCCAGCGGTCGAGGCGGGAGAGGATATAAATAATGCCCAGAGCGGAGATCACCAGAAAGCCGGCATTGATGGCGGCGGCGGCCCCGTTACTGCCGGCCAACCCGTTGCTGCGCAACACCATGGGAAAATACAGACCAATGCCCAGACCCACCACATCCAGGCAGAACCAGGGGAAAATGCTGAGCACCAGTCGGCGCAGCCAGACTCTATGCAGCAGCACCCGCCACGACTGGCGATGCCCCTGAAAAGCCGTCAACTGCGTGCTGAGTTCGGCGGACGTGTACTCCGGATAGAGCCGGGTCAGGGCCGCGCGGGCCGCGCTGGAATGCCCGTTACGCGCCAACCAGCGCGGCGATTCCGGGAGGCCGCGCCGTAACCACAGGAGGCCGAGCGCGGGGACGACCGCGCTACCCAGCATCCAGCGCCAGGAGTCATCCCCGGTAAACAGCAGGACCCAGCCGACACCGGTAGAAAGCAGAGCGCCAACATACCAGGCCAGGTTTACCCGGGCGAAACGATTTCCCCGGTTTGCGGGCTGGCTGTATTCCGCAACGATGGTCGCTACCAGCGGATAGTCGAGGCCGATCGCCAGGCCGGTCAGCAAGCGACCCAGGAAAAGTATGGAGACATCCGGGCTGAAAGCGCTGACCAGAGCGCCGATGACATAGAGGAATATGTTGGGGAAAAGCAGTTTGCGGCGACCGAAACGGTCGGTGAAGACCCCGCCCGCCAAGCCCCCCAGCAAAGACCCGAGTAACGCCATGGCCATGAGCAGACCGGTTTCGGCCGCGTGCAAATGCCAGGCGCTGTGCAACGGGAGCAGAACCACGGCCATGATGCTGAGGTCGTAACCGTCCAGCAGCATCCCCAGCATGGCGGCGCCCAGCGCGTGCCCGCGCTGCTGGTCCGTCCCGGGCTGGTTGCGGACGTTTGCAGTGGACAGGCCACCCTGTCTGTTCATGATGATCCCTTGCTATGTTGACCGGACAGAGGGGCTAGCTTATGCCGTTGAGGTGCCATCGCTCAAGCCGGGGACAGCCCCCACTGTAGTTGGTGGCCCCCGGCAATATGGAGTATTGTATCCCGGTTTCCTTTCTTCCTTGTTTCGGAGGGGTCAACATGTTGGCCAAAATGACATCCAAGAATCAGATTACATTGCCCAAAGCGGCAATTCAGCAGGTGGCGTCAGCGCAATACTTTGAGGTAGAGGCCAAGGACGGTCATATCATCCTTACTCCCGTCCGGTTGCAAAAAGCAGATGCGGTGCGGGAAAAACTCGCCTCTATGGGGATCGGTGAGGAAGATGTGGCCAATGCCGTCCGCTGGGCTCGCCAGAGGGGTTGAGCATGGCTCCGGTACCACGGGTCGTCCTGGACACGAATCTTGTTCTGTCGGCGCTGGTGTTCACTCAAGGGCGGGTAGCATGGCTGCGCGACGCCTGGCAACGGGGGCGACTCGTGCCCATCGTTTGTCATGAAACGGTGACGGAGTTGCTGCGGGTGCTGGCTTACCCGAAGTTCAAGCTTTCCCGGGCGGATCAGGAAGAATTACTTGCTGATTTTCTTCCCTACACCGAAACCGCATTGATCCATGACCCGCCCAGTAATCTGCCTGTCTGCCGTGACGCGGCCGATCAGATATTTCTCGTGCTGGCCTGTCAGGCGCAAGCATCAGCATTGGTGACGGGCGATGCAGATCTTCTCGCCCTGCGGAAGTTGAGTGCTTCCAGGATTCTCACAGCGGAGGAATTCAAGGCGATAATGGATTCAGAAAGCTGATCGCCTTCGAGCGCTTGTGGCTGGCATCATCAAGGTTGCCCAGGCGCCCCCGGCCACATACAATTGCCGCGACAGCAACAAGGTGATAGGCAACGTATCCCCGCCCATTGATAATTTCTCTCAACTTGAGGCCGCGCCATGCAACGTAAAGGGATCATCCTCGCCGGTGGCTCCGGTACCCGGCTCTATCCGTTGACCCAGGCCGTCAGCAAGCAACTCATGCCGGTCTATGACAAGCCCCTCATCTACTACCCGCTGGCGACCCTTATGCTGGCGGGTATCCGGGAGATGCTGATCGTCTCCACCCCTGATGATTTACCACGTTTCCAGCAGTTGCTGGGAGACGGGAGCCAATGGGGTCTTTTTTTCCAGTATGCGGAGCAGGCGCGCCCCGAAGGGCTGGCGCAGGCCCTGCTGATCGCCGAGGAATTTCTGGCGGGGAGCCCCTCCGCGCTGGTGCTCGGTGACAATGTGTTCTACGGCCACGAGATCAGCACAACGCTGCAAGCCGCCAACACCCGCGATACCGGCGCCACCATCTTTGCCTACCATGTCGCCAATCCGCGTGCCTATGGTGTCGTCGAGTTCAATGCCGACGGCCAGGCCATCGGTCTCGAAGAAAAACCGGAAACTCCGCGCTCCTCCTATGCGGTGACCGGCTTGTACTTCTACGACGGCGACGGCAGCAGGATGGCCCGGGAAATCCGCCCCTCGGCACGCGGCGAACTGGAGATTACCGACCTCAACCGCCTCTACCTGCAGGAAAGGCGGTTGCAGGTAGAGGTGCTTGGTCGTGGCACGGCCTGGCTCGACACCGGCACCCACGCGGATCTGCTCAACGCTGGCCAGTTCATCCGCACCCTGGAAGAACGCCAGGGACTCAAAGTTGCCTGCCCCGAAGAAATCGCTTACCGCATGGGCTACATCGATGGTGAAGCCCTCAGTTGTCTCGCTGCCCCCTTGCAAAAGAGCGGCTACGGCGATTATCTGTTGCGCATTCTCAGCGAAGGGCGCCACCCATGAAGATGGAGGCCCTCGCCATTCCGGAGGTTTTCCTCATCACCCCCAGAGTTTTTGGTGACGCCCGGGGGTTTTTCATGGAAAGCTGGAACCGGCGCGCCTTCGCTGAGGCCGGACTGGATCTCGACTTTGTGCAGGACAACCACAGTCGCTCCCAGCAGGGCGTGCTGCGTGGGCTGCATTACCAGATTCGTCAGCCCCAGGGCAAGCTGGTGCGTGTCGTGAGCGGTGCGGTTTTTGACGTAGCCGTGGACCTGCGCCGATCCTCGCCCTATTTCGGGCAATGGGCGGGTGCCACCCTTTCCGCGGAAAATCAGCAGATGCTCTGGGTGCCCCCCGGTTTTGCCCACGGCTTTTATGTGCTCAGCGAGTCGGCCGACTTTCTCTACAAAACCACGGAGTTTTACGCTCCGGAAGCAGAACGTTGCGTGCTCTGGAACGATCCGGATATCGCCGTTGACTGGCCATTGCTGGCTGGTAATCCACCCCTGCTGGCTGGTAAAGATGCCGCAGGACTCGCTTTGTCCGCGTGCGAGACCTTTCCATGACGACCCTGGCCGGAGAAGCCGACCGATATCGCGTGCTGCTGCTGGGCGCGCAAGGCCAGGTAGGCTGGGAGTTGCAACGCAGTCAGCCACCCTCAGTCATGCTGCATGCCCTGGGACGCCAAGATTTGGATATTTGCGATGCCCGCAAGGTGCGGGCGGCGGTGGAAAGTTTCCGGCCCGACTGTCTCATCAATGCCGCCGCTTACACCGCCGTGGACCGTGCCGAATCTGAAGCCGATATGGCCTATGCCATCAATCGTGATGGTGCCGCCCACTGCGCCCTGGCCGCCCAGGCGTGCGGAGCCCGCCTGATCCATATCTCCACCGACTTCGTCTTCGATGGCGCGCAATCCACCCCCTATCAACCCGACGCGCTAGTAGCTCCCCTCGGTGTCTATGGCGGCAGCAAGGCCGCTGGTGAACAGCAGGTACGGGAAATCCTCGGTGACACCGCCCTCATTCTGCGCACCGCCTGGGTTTATAGCGCCCACGGTAGCAACTTCGTCAAAACCATGCTGCGTCTCCTGGCCGAGCGCGACGTGCTACGGGTCGTGGGTGACCAGACTGGCACCCCGACCTGGGCCGCGGGTCTCGCCCGCGCGATCTGGCGCGCCATAGATCACCCGGATTTTACGGGCATTCAGCACTGGACCGACGCGGGCGTGGCCTCCTGGTATGATTTCTCCGTAGCGATTCAGGAAGAAGCCGTGGCTGCGGGACACCTGCAGCGCAGCATCCCCATAGAGATGATTCCAACGAGCGGGTATCCCACCCCCGCCCGCCGCCCGGCCTATACCGTGCTCGACAAGTCCACCAGCTATGCCACGCTGGGTCCCGCGCCCCACTGGCGGGCGGCGCTGCGGCAGATGCTGGCCGAACTCAAAGAAGCCTGATTCCAATAAGGAGCACCCGATGTCCGTCACCGTCGATCCTATTAGTGACAAACGCCTGCTGGTCACCGGTGCTGCCGGCTTTATCGGTGCCAACTTCTGCCACCACTGGCTACGCAAGCATCCGCATGCCACCCTGGTTGCGCTGGATGCCCTCACCTATGCGGGCAATCGTCATAACCTGGCCGGACTGGAGCAGCACAGCGGTTTTCGCTTTGTCTCAGGGGACATCAACGACGCCCCGCTGGTCGAGCGGCTGATGACCGACCATCACCTCAACGTCGTGGTCCACTTCGCCGCCGAAAGCCATGTGGATCGCTCTATCCACGACCCTGACGCCTTCATCCAGACCAACATCATCGGCACCCATAACCTGCTGCGGGTGGCCAAAAACCTCTGGCTGGATGGTCCGCAAGGCCGTATTCCCCACCGTTTTCATCATATCTCCACGGATGAAGTCTACGGCACCCTTGGTCCTCAAGACCCGCCTTTCCGCGAAGCGACGCCCTATGCACCCAACTCCCCCTACGCCGCCAGCAAGGCGGGAGCGGACCATCTGGTGCGCGCCTATCAACATACCTACGGACTCAGTACCAGCACCAGCAACTGCTCCAACAACTACGGACCGTATCACTTTCCCGAAAAGCTGATCCCCCTCATCATCGTCAACATCCTGCATAACAAGCCCCTGCCACTTTACGGCGATGGTCGCCAGATTCGCGACTGGCTTTATGTGGAAGACCATTGCCGGGGCATCGCCGCGATTCTGGAGCAGGGCCGGGAAGGGGAGAGCTACAACATCGGCGGCTGCAACGAATGGGCCAATATCGACATCGTCCTGCTTATCGGTCAGATCATGGACGAACTTTTCGCGAGCGATCCCCGGTGGTTGCAGGCCTACCCGCATTCAGCGGCGGCGCAGGGCCGCAAAAGTGCCGACCTGATCCAGCATGTGCGCGACCGGCCCGGTCATGACCGCCGCTACGCCATCGACGCCGCTAAAATCACCCGCGAATTGGGGTTTCAACCGGCCGTGGATTTCCCCACCGGCATCCGCCAGACCATCCGCTGGTACCTGGAGCACCCGGAATGGTGGCGCGCCGTCATGGACGGAAGTTACTGCCAATGGTTAGAACGGCAGTACGAAACGGTTCATGCGAGTTGAAATCAAGCGACTGCGCCGCCTTCCATCGCGGGATTAGGATGTACTTTTATAGGGCGCCCGCCCGTAGCGGTCGTCGAAGCGCACGATGTCGTCCTCGCCCAGGTACTCGCCGCTCTGCACCTCGATCATGACCAGATCGATCACGCCGGGATTCAGTAGACGATGCGGGGTACCTGCGGGAATGTAGGTGGACTCGTTGGTGTGGACCAAGCGATCCTCGGCGCCGTTGACGATCTTGGCGGTTCCCGACACCACGATCCAGTGTTCGCTGCGGTGGTGGTGCATCTGCAAGGACAGGGCCGCGCCCGGCTTGACCAGGATGCGCTTGATCTTGAAGCGCGAGCCCTCCTCCAGCACCGTGTAAGTGCCCCAGGGGCGGTGGACGGTGCGGTGCAGGTTATGGGTCTGATGGCCGCGCCGCTTGAGTTCGGCCACGATCCGCTTCACGTCCTGATCGCGGTCCTTGCGGGCGATGAGGAGCGCATCGGGGGTATCCACCACGATCAGCTCCTCCACGCCCAGCAGGGCGGTCAGGCGGTCCGCGCTATGGACGATGCAGTTTTGCGCATCCTCCAGCACGCTCTCCCCCAGCACCCGGTTGCCGCTGGCGTCCTCGGCGAGCAAGGCGCCGAAAGACGTCCATGAACCGATGTCGCTCCAGCCGAAACCTCCCGGCACCACCGCCACCCGGTCGGCATGTTCCATGACGGCATAATCCACGGAGATATCCGTCACCTGCGCGAAGGCCGGCGCCAGCTCCCGGAAATCCGTCTCGCAACGCCCTTCGGTCCAGGCGGCGCGGATGTCCTTATCGAGTTGCGGCTGATAACTCGCCAGGGCGGACAAAAACGCGTCCGCGCGAAAGCAAAACATACCGCTGTTCCAGGTGTAACCGCCCTGGGCGAGAAAAGCCGCAGCGGTAGCCGCATCGGGCTTTTCGACAAAGCGGCGCACGGCAAAACCCAGCGTACCGCCCTCCCGGATCAGGGCTTCGCCACCCTCGATGTAGCCATAACCGGTTTCCGGCCAGGCGGGCGTGATGCCGAAGGTCACCAGATAGCCTGCTTCGGCCAGACGCTGCGCCCGCGCGACGGCGACGGCAAAGGCGGCCTGATCCTGCACCAGATGATCGGCGGGGAGCACCAGCAGGGTGGCTTCCGGCCCGCCCATCGCTTCCGCCTGCAAGGCCGCGGCGGCGATGGCCGGGGCCGTGTTGCGGCCCACCGGCTCCAGGAGATAGAACGCCTCCCGCTCCGCTGCCCCAGCCACCTGCGCATAGACATCTCGGGTCTGGAAGTAATATTCTCGGTTAGTGACGGTGATGAAACGGGTCACCTCCGGCAGGGCCAGCGCCCTTTGTACGGTCTTTTGCAGCAGCGTCTCGCCATCGGGCAATTGCAGGAAGGGTTTGGGATGGCTCCGGCGCGACAAGGGCCAAAGGCGCGTGCCGGCGCCGCCGGAGAGGATGACGGGGATCAATGGATTCATGCAACAGCCTCTCTCGCCACCCGCCGCAAGTCGGCTTCGGCCATCATCCGCACCAGCGCGTCGAACGGTACTTCCGGCTTCCAGCCCAATTGCTGATTGGCTTTGCCCGGATCGCCGATGAGGATGTCCACCTCGGCGGGGCGGTAGAAGGCCGGGTTGACGCGGACGATGACCTTGCCGCTCTTGCGGTCGATGCCCTGGGTCTGCTCGTTCTTGCCTTCCCAGGCCAGATCGAAGCCCGCGTAGGCGGCGGCCTTTTCGACGAACGCCCGCACCGTCCAGGTCTGGCCGGTGGCGATCACGTAATCTTCCGGTGTGGGCTGCTGCAGCATCAGCCACATGGCGCGCACATAATCGCCCGCGAAGCCCCAGTCGCGCTTGCTGTCCAGATTGCCCAGTTCCAGCACGTCCTGCTGACCGTGACGGATGCGCGCCAGGGCCAGGGTGATCTTGCGGGTGACGAACTCGGTGCCGCGCAGGGGGGATTCGTGGTTGAAGAGGATGCCGCTGGAGGCGTGCATGCCGAAACTCTCCCGGTAGTTCACCGTAATCCAGTGACCGTAGAGCTTGGCGACCCCGTACGGGCTGCGCGGGTGAAATGGCGTGCGCTCCGACTGTACGGCCTCCTGAATCTGGCCGAACATCTCGCTGGTGGAGGCCTGATAGAAACGCGCCTGGGGGTTGACGATGCGGATGGCCTCCAGCATTTTGACCACCGACGTGCCGGTGACCTCGGCGGTGAGGATGGGCTGATCCCAGGAGGTGCCGACGAAGCTCTGGGCGCCGAGGTTATAGACTTCGGTGGCCTGGGACTTTTCCATGGCGCGGATCATGGAGGAGAGATCGATGAGGTCACCGTCCAGCAGACGCACCTGACCGGCAATACCCAGCTCGCGCAGGCGGCCCTGAGTGTCGGTGCCGCGGCGGGCGATGAGGCCGCAGACCTGGTAACCTTTTTCCAGCAGCAATTGCGCCAGATAGGCGCCGTCCTGGCCGGTGATGCCGGTGATGAGGGCATGTTTCGTCATTGTAGTTGTTTCTCCCAGTCGTTCAGTAGATCTTGAAGGCTTTGCTCAATGGTTATCGCCGGTTGCCAGCCGGTGTCCCGATGCAGGGCCTCAAAACTGGCGACCATGCGCCGCTGTTCGGCGGGGCGCAGGCGTGCCTGGTCCTGCTCCATGCGCGCATCCACCCCGGCGAGGACCATCAACCGCCGCAGCAGGTCGCGGATATCATACTCCCGCCCCGAGCAGACATTATAGACCGCGCCATTCCGGCCTTGCTCCAGCAGCAGGCCATAGGCGCGCACCACATCGCGCACGTCGGTGAAATCGCGGGTGACGTCGATGTCGCCCACCTGCAGGACCGGCGCGCGGCGGCCCAGGCGAATCTCCATGACCTGTTTGGCGAAATCGGCGATGGCGAAGCGCGGACTCTGGCCGGGGCCGATATGGTTGAAGGGCCGCACCATGATGATCGCAAAGCCGGAAGTCTGGCTCCACTGGTAGCACAGCGCCTCGGCGGCCACCTTGCTCACGGCATAGGGATTGCGGGGGTGCAGGGGGTGATCCTCGCGCACCGGCAGGGCAGCCTCCGCCACCTGCCCGTAGATG
>NZ_DAHVHY010000067.1 GCF_027322205.1 Acidithiobacillus sp. | reverse complement strand
TGGACGTGCAGGTAAAACGCATCCACGAGTACAAACGGCAACTGCTCAACGCCCTGCATGTCATTCACCTCTACGACCGCATCAAGCGTGGCGAAGCTGCCGAGGTGACCCCCCGCAATATCCTGTTTGCCGGCAAGGCGGCGCCCGGCTATTTTATGGCTAAGCGCACCATCAAGTTCATCAACAACATTGCCAATGTCATTAATCACGATCCGGATACCGAGGGCTTGTTGCGCGTGAGCTTTCTACCCGACTACCGGGTCTCTCTCATGGAGAAGATTTGCGCGGCGACAGACCTCTCCGAGCAAATCTCCACGGCGGGCAAGGAGGCCTCCGGAACCGGCAACATGAAGTTCATGATGAATGGGGCACTGACCATTGGCACTCTGGATGGCGCCAATATCGAAATCCGCGACGCGGTAGGTCCCGAACATTTTTTTCTTTTCGGATTGAATGCTCAGGAGGTCAGTCAACTGCGCGGGCACTATAACCCGCAAATCTACCTACAGGCGGACCGTGACCTGCAACGGGTCATGGATCTCATACAGAGCGGCTATTTCAATGCTTTCGAACCGGGTATTTTCGACCCCATCGTCCGCGCTGTCACCCATCCCCAGGACCCGTGGATGGTGCTCGCCGACTTTACCAGCTACAAGCTGAAGCAACGGGAAGCGGCGGAACTCTGGCATGATCAGACTGAGTGGCAACGCCTCAGCATCCTCAATACGGCGGCCAGCGGCGTTTTTTCCAGTGACCGGACCATCGCCCAGTACAATACGGACATCTGGCACCTGAAACCTCTGGTCATGACCCCATGACAGGGTTCGTCTGATCTGTTCTAATGCCTTTCACTGACGGGCTGCATTCGCCACACTGAGGGAACTGATGACCCATAAACCACGTCCAGTGTTACTCCTGATCCTCGATGGCTGGGGATATCGCGAGGATCCCGTGGATAACGCCATTGCTCAGGCACGTACGCCGAACTGGGATGGCTGGTGGCAGAGTCATCCCCATGGCCTCATCAATGCGTCCGGCGCCTCTGTAGGGCTTCCGGGCGGGCAGATGGGCAACAGCGAAGTCGGGCACATCAATATCGGTGCCGGTCGCGTGGTATATCAGGAGTACGAACGTATTAATCGTACCATCGCCGATGGCAGCTTTTATGCTAACAGCAGCCTCTGTGCGGCGGTGGATGCCGCAAAGGCACAGGGCGGTGCTGTACATATTCTTGGCCTGCTTTCGGCAGGCGGGGTGCACTCCCACGAAGAACACATTCTCGCAGCGCTGCGCTTGGCACAGGGCCGGGGGACAGAGCGGGTCTATGTGCATGCCTTTCTGGATGGTCGTGACACCCTGCCACGCTGCGCGGCGGCATCGTTGGAAAAGCTGGACGCCGAGATCAGCACCCACGGTGGCGCTCTGGCTTCAGTGATTGGCCGTTTCTATGCCATGGATCGTGACCACCGCTGGGATCGGGTACAGCAGGCCTATGATCTGCTTACCCTCGGCAAAGGTGAACACTATGCCACGGGTGTCGAAGCGCTCGCTGCCGCCTATGCGCGTGGCGAAAGCGACGAATTTGTTGCCGCCTCCCAGATTGGTGCCAGCCCGGTGTGTATCGGCGATCATGATGCGGTGTTATTCATGAACTTTCGCTCTGATCGCGCCCGACAGATCACCCGCCCCTTTGTCGAAGCAGATTTCGATGGTTTCACCCGGCAGGCAACACCCCATCTCGCCGACTTCGTTACCCTCACAGAATACAGTGAGCGCTTTGACGTGCATGTGGCTTACCCCCCCACCCGCCTGAAAAACACCTTTGGCGAATGGGTATCGCAATTTGGCTTGCATCAGCTGCGCATCGCCGAGACCGAAAAGTACGCCCATGTCACCTTCTTTTTAAACGGTGGTGACGAAAAGGTGTTTCCGGGTGAGGACCGCGTATTGATTCCGTCCCCCAAGGTCACCACCTACGATCTGCAACCGGAAATGAGCGTGGATGAGTTGACCGACACTCTGGTCACCCGTATCGAAAGTCGCCAGTACGATGCCATCATCTGTAATATTGCCAATCCCGATATGGTCGGCCACAGTGGCAAACTGGCCGCCGCCATTGCTGCGGTCGAAGCGGTAGACCGCAACCTGGGCCGTATTGTCAGCGCTGTGCGCGCTGTAGGTGGCGAAGTGCTGATCACTGCCGATCATGGCAATGTTGAACAAATGCTGGACGTAGAGAGCGGCCAGGCGCACACCTCCCATACTTGCAACCCGGTGCCCCTGCTCTATATTGGGCGTTCCGCTGAGATTCTGGCCGGGGGTGCTCTGGAAGATCTGGCCCCCACCCTGCTCCAGCTCATGGGCTTGCCGGTACCTCCTGAAATGGGCGGGAAAAACCTGGTGCAGACCCTCTGACCTATGCCCCTCCTGTCCCGTCCCCGCGTCGGCGCCCTGTTTGCCTTGATCATTCTCCTCCCGGCAGGAGCGGGCGCGACAACATTGCAGGAGAAAATACAAAGCAGCCGGCAAAAGCTGGAGCATATCCACGAAAACCTGGGACAAATGCAGGCACACCTCGCGGCGGGGCAGAAAACCCAGGCACAACTGCGTGGAGAGATCAGCGCCATCGATCAACGGGTTGTTGCGGCGCAGGAAAAGCTGGTCGGCATTCAGCAGCAGCAGCACTTGGCAAAATCGCAGATTGCTGACCTGCGGGCAAAAATCAGTGCACTCCGAGCCGAACTGACGCAGCAGAAAAGCATTCTCGCCCAACAGTTGCGTGCCGCCTACACGCTGGGTGGTGTCACGCCATTGGCCGTCTGGCTACAAACGGAACGTCCGGGAGAACTGGGGCGTATGAGCGTCTTTTATGAGTCCTTGGCTAGGGCGCGCAGTACACTTATTATCAAGACTCAAGACACGGCGCAACAAATACTGAAGACCAAGCAGGAGGTGCAAACCCACGAAGCCCGTCTCGCCCAATTGGCACGGCAAGTCGGTGCTCAGGAGCACACCCTCCAGCAACAGCGTCAGCATCACGCCGCACTGGAAAGTCAGTTGGCAGACCGCATTGCCGCCGACAAGGCGAAGATTTCCGAACTGCAGGCTAACGCCAATATTCTCGATGGATTGGTGAGCCGTCTGGTCGTACAGTTCCGCCGTCAGGAAGAAGCCGCCCGCGCCGAAGCGCGACGCAAGGCCGAAGCCGCAGCAGCGGCCCGTCGTGCAGCAGCGATAACCGCACGACGGCAAGCCATTGAGCAACGTCGTCTAGCCCAGGGGGCCCAAGCAGAACTGCGCGCGCGGCAGGAGCAGAAAGCGGAGCGGGCACGGCAGGTTCAACGTGCGGCAAACGCGCAAAAGCAACCGCCAACCACTGTAGTTCGTCCGCCAGTGATAGCGGCCGCGCCCGCATTGCCTGCAACCCCCGTCGTCGGCCACGGCCACTACCCGGCGCCGGTAAACGGGCCTATCAGCGCCCGTTTTGGTGCCCCGCGGGTGACTGGCGGACTCAACTGGCAGGGTATTATCTTCCAGGCTGTGGTGGGGACACCCGTTCACGCCATAGCGCCCGGCATGGTACTTTATGCGGGACCTTTACGGGGCTATGGACAGATTGTCATCGTGCAAATCGCACACAGCTTATTAGCCATATACGGGCACTTGGGTGCTACCAATGTCCACGTTGGGGAACAGGTCTCTACAGGTCTCCAGGTAGGCAGTGTCGGCAGCGGTGGGGAATTGGGGAACGATGGCCTTTATTTTGAGATGCGTAATGCGGGACACCCTGTTAATCCCTTGGACTATATTCACAACTGAGGAATAACTTGGCTTTTATGAGATCCCCCATGTTGCCGGTCGCATTCCGTTTGCCGCAAATATTCACGGGTTACAGCTATACCCTCGGAGACTTCATCCATGTCCACTCCCCGCTTCCCTAAACCACGCCGTGGTACTTTGCTGGGCCTTGGTGTCGGGCTCATTCTGGGCGTCAGTATCAGTTTTGCAGTCACCGTTTATGCGGCTAAGGATCAGGATAAAATCCCGCTGGAACAAATCCAGACCTTCAGTCAGGTCTTCGAGATCGTCAAATCCAATTACGTCGATTCCACTTCCGACAAGAAACTAATGGATGGTGCCATAGACGGCATGGTCAGTGCCCTGGATCCTCACTCTGCCTACCTGACACCCAAAGAATTCAAAGAGATGGAAGTGCTCACCAATGGCAAATTTGGCGGGCTGGGCATTGAAGTAACGGGTGATCATGGGGTACTTAAAGTCGTTGCCCCCATCGACGGTACCCCGGCAGCGAAGGCAGGCATCGAATCAGGCGACCTCATCGTCAAAATTGACGGTAAGGCCCTGCAGGGCGTTGGCCTGCAAAAGACCGTGGATATGATGCGGGGCAAACCAGGTACGCAGGTCACCCTGACCATTTTGCGGCCCCATCAGGCACAGCCCCTGCATTTCACCCTGACCCGCGCCATCATCAAGGTGCAGAGTGTACGCGCTGCCATGCTTGCACCCGGCATTGGCTACATCCGTATCAGTCAGTTCCAGGAAAACACCGGCAGTGCGACCCGCAAGGCCGTAAAGCATCTGGAGCAGGAAGCCAACGGGCATCTCAAAGGCTTGATCCTCGACCTGCGCAATAATCCGGGTGGGGTGCTCGGGGCCGGGGTCGAGACAGCGGATACCTTCCTGAACAAAGGGCTGATCGTCTACACCAAAGGCCGCACCACCAATAGCGACATGCGCTTCTCCGCCCATGGACCAGACTACCTCCACGGCGCGCCCATGATTGTGCTCATCAATGGCGGCTCGGCCTCGGCAGCCGAAATTGTCACCGGCGCCCTCAAGGATGATCACCGTGCTCTGATCATGGGCCAGCGCAGCTTTGGCAAGGGGTCGGTACAGACGGTGATGCCGCTGAGCAATGGCGGCGCCCTCAAACTGACAACCGCGCTCTATTACACCCCGGCGGGCTGCTCCATCCAGAGTCAGGGCATTATCCCCAATATCGAGGTGCAGCCAGCCAATGCACAGCTACGCGCCCTGGATGCCAACCTCCTGAAGGAGTCGGAACTGCACGGTGTGCTGAAAGCGCCGGATGAGTGCAGCAAGGTCACCCCCCGATACACTATCGCCCTGCCAACCTCCGCCACTGTCTCCGCACCCACTGCCGCCACCCAGCCCACTAAAGAAGATGAGGCCATGGCCGCCAGCAGTGTCCTGAAACCAGATCTGGCCAAGGATTACCCGCTGCACGAAGCGCTCGCCATCCTGGAAGGCAAGGCCGTCCCGGTACAGGAGAAGGGGCATACCGTCGATACCGTGATCCCCCTTCCGAAGGCAGCAGGACAATGATCCGGACCGGAATATTTTGCTTTGCCATACGCTGGTCATGGATAAATTTCGCACACATACGGTCAAATCCGGGGTGGCTGTCCGAAACAGCAAAGATTGTGCATTTCTTCTTAAGAGGAACAGAGCTCCGGTGACCTCGGCAATTCAGATACTTATCCCCCTAGCGGATGGCTTCGAGGATATGGAGGTGGTGATCTCCTGCGACATCCTACGACGGGCCGGCTTAACCGTTGTCCTCGCGGGACTCGACACAGGATTGGTCACCGGCGGGCACGGGTTGCGCCTGCAACCCGACGCACTGTTAGCCGATGTGGTCAGCATTGATATCGATGTGATCCTACTCCCTGGCGGCACTGGGGGTGTGCAGCGGCTGGCAAAGCATCGACCGCTTATTCAGCTCCTGCAGGAAAGACACCGGCGGGGGCTGATTATTGCCGCCATTTGTGCGGCACCTGGCATGCTGGCCACTCATCATCTGCTCGACGGGCGCCAGGTCACCGCCTATCCGGGCACCCTCGACCCGCAGAGCTCGAATTATACCTATCAAGAAAGTGCCGTAGTGATTGATGGCCCGCTGATTACCTCACGGGGGCCTGGTACAGCTATGGATTTTGCTCTTACCCTGGTGGAACTCCTCCTCGGTCCTGAAAAACGTCGGGAAACAGAGGCGCCACTGCAACTTAGTACCTCCTGAGACTTCCCCTTTGTCCACCACTATGGATAATAGGTCCAGCGTCACTTAACCTGAAGGAAAATTTATGAAACTTCGCGCGGTCATTCTTGCTGCCACAGTCAGCGCTTTTGCAGTACCCGCTTTTGCAGCCCCTGTCGCCACCGTCAATGGCATCGCCATCGACAACAGCCAGGTGCAAGCCATCATGTCCATGAGCCCGGCGCTTGCCAAAGAGCCCAATGCCCGCGAGCAAGTGGTGCAGAATCTGGTGAACATGGAAGTACTTTCGCAGTACGCTATCAACCACAAGCTGGACCAGTCCGCTGATGTCAAGCAACGTCTAGCCATAGCCAAGCGCCAGATCCTGGCCGATGCGGCGGTGGATCAGTATGTGCAGGAGCATCCGGTTCCTGAGGTCGACATTCAGAATGCCTATCACAAATTCGTCCAGGCCATGGGCAAGAAAGAATTTGAAGTGCGTCATATTCTGGTGAAGACCAAGGCCGAAGCCAACAAGATTATGGCTGAGCTCAAGGCCGGCAAGAAGTTCTCTGCCCTCGCTGAGAAAGACTCCATTGATAAGGCCAGTGCCGCCCACGGTGGCGAACTGGGCTGGATTGTCCCAGGTATGGTCGTTCCGCCCTTCGCTCAGGCCATCGAGACAGCTCCTATCGATAAGCCTGTTGGCCCGGTGCAGACCCAGTTCGGCTATCACGTGATTGAGGTACAGGCGACTCGTGCCCTGACCCCTCCGCCACTGAGCGCCATGAAGGATCGTATCAAGATGCAGTTGCAGCAGCAGGAGGCCGCCAAGTTCGTCTCCGATCTGCGCAGCCAGGCGAAAATCGATATCACCAAGTAAGTTCGGTATCGTTTGAGCAAAAGCGCCGAGGGCTTTCCTTCCGGCGCTTTTTTTGGTCGCCCGCGACCCCATCTTCAGAGGCGTGGGCTATACAGATTTTGCTGGTGGACCATCTTGCCAGAGCGGAGGGCAGGCGCCACAATGACAGCGGATGTTAAATACTAGGGGTGTAGGTCATGGGTAGAACACAGCATCGTCGCAGCACCATCTTGGAGCGCGAGCCGCAGGTACAGGAACCACGAATGTACCGGGTGCTGCTGGTAAATGATGATTTCACCCCCATGGACTATGTCGTGCATATTCTTGAAGCGTATTTTCACAAGCCCCATGACGAGGCAGTCGCGGTGATGATGGCGGTACATCAGCAGGGTAAGGGGTTATGCGGGATTTTTCCCTATGATCTGGCGGAAACCAAGGTCGCTCTGGTCACCGCTGATGCCCGGCAACACCAGCATCCACTGCGCTGTATCATGGAAAAGGAGTGAACCATGATCGATAAATCTCTGGAACAGTCCATCAATCAGGCCTTCCAGATTGCCCGCCAGTATGGACATGAATATGCATCCGTGGAACATCTCCTGCTTGCCCTTCTGGATAATCCTGACGGTATGGATGTGCTCAGCGCTTGCGGTGCCGATCGCACGCATCTGTCTGCGGAACTACAGAAGTTTCTGGAACGCAAAGTACCCGCCATGGGTCCTGCGGGAACGATCAACACCCAACCATCCGTAGGTTTTCAGCGGGTCATTCAGCGCGCCCTCTACCATGTGCAGTCGGCGGGTAAGGAAGCGGTTTCGGGGGCGAATGTCATTGTCGCCATCTTCGCCGAAAGGGAATCCCACGCCGTTTACTTCTTGCAGAAAGAACATGTGACAAGACTCGATGTGGTCAATTTTCTGGCGCATGGCACACGCAAGGATGAAGTCATGGATGAGGAAGAAGAGGAAGTCGAAGGCACCACAGAAAAGAAGGGAAACAGTAAGGACCCACTTACCGCCTATGCGCGCAATCTCAATGCCATGGCGCGGGCCGGACGGCTGGACCCGTTGATCGGACGCCAGGAGGAGTTGATCCGGGTTCTGCAGGTGCTGGCGCGGCGTCGAAAAAACAATCCCCTCTTCGTCGGTGAACCGGGGGTCGGGAAAACTGCCATCGTCGAGGGTCTTGCGCGCGCCATTGTCGCCGGCAAGGTGCCGGAGATGCTGGAAGATGCGACCATTTATGCCTTGGATTTGGGGGCATTGATCGCTGGGTCCCGCTATCGGGGTGACTTTGAAGAACGCCTGAAAGGGGTGCTGAAGGCACTGCGCAAGAAACCCAACAGCATCCTCTTCATTGACGAGATTCATACCCTGATCGGTGCCGGAGCAGCTTCGGGCGGCGCCATGGATGCCTCCAATCTGCTGAAGCCGGCTCTCGCCTCTGGTGAACTGAAGTGTATCGGGGCGACCACCTATCAGGAGTTCCGCCAGTATTTTGAGAAAGATCGCGCACTAACCCGCCGCTTCCAGAAAATTGACGTGCCGGAGCCCTCTCAGGAAGAGTCCGTGCAGATTTTGCGCGGACTGAAGGGGCAATTTGAGCAGCATCATGGCCTGCGTTATACCGACACAGCCCTGCGCGCGGCGGTAGAGCTTTCCGTCAAGCACATCCATGATCGCCATCTGCCCGACAAAGCCATTGATCTCATCGACGAGGTGGGCGCCGCGCAAGCGCTTTTGCCTGCATCCCGGCGCAAGAAGAGCATCGGCGTTCACGACATTGAAGAGATGGTCGCCCGGGTAGCCCGCATTCCGGGTAAGAGTGTCTCTACCGATGATCGTCAGGCGCTGAAGAATCTGGAGCGGGATCTGGGATTCGTCATCTACGGTCAGGAAAAGGCCATCCACGAACTCTCCGCAGCTATCAAAATGGCGCGGGCAGGCCTGCGCCACCACGAAAAGCCGGTGGGGAGTTTTCTCTTCTCCGGCCCGACCGGAGTGGGTAAGACCGAACTCAGCCGACAGTTGTCCAGCCTGCTCGGCATCCCACTGCTGCGCTTTGACATGAGTGAATACATGGAACGGCATACGGTGTCGCGGCTTATCGGTGCGCCGCCGGGATATGTCGGGCATGACCAGGCCGGGCAACTGACCGAAGCGGTGAGCCGTAATCCCCATGCGGTACTGTTACTGGATGAAATTGAGAAGGCCCACCCGGACATCTTCAACGTGCTCCTGCAGGTTATGGATCATGGCAAACTGACGGATGCCGGCGGACGCACGGTGGACTTCCGCAACGTGGTGCTCATTATGACCACCAATGCAGGCGCCGAGTCACGCGGCAAGGCGAATATTGGTTTCATGAACACCCCCCAGAGTGATGGCGGACAGGAAATGGAGACCATCCGCCGGGTCTTTGCGCCGGAATTCCGTAATCGCCTGGATGCCGTCGTGCCCTTCGCGCCCCTCTCCCGGGAGACGATACTGCATGTGGTGGACAAGTTCGTCATGGAACTGGACGAGCAGTTGCTGCTAAAGGGCTATAGCCTGGAAATCAGTGCCGAACTCCGGCAGTGGCTGGCGGATAAGGGCTACGATCCACAGATGGGGGCACGGCCGATGACACGGATGATTCAGGAACATCTGAAGAAGCCGCTGGCGGAACACATCCTCTTTAGCGACCTGCCCAAGGGCACACGGATTACGGCGCTGCTGGAGGACGGTGAGGTGAAGCTGGAAATACCGGAGCCGGTGCATCAAGACTGACGGACAAGACATCATTACATTTGACAACACTTATGCGCGCGATCTGGAGGGTTTTTACACTCCCTGGCAAGCCGCTGCGGCACCAGCACCCCGACTGCTGTTATTGAACCAGGCGCTGGCGGAGGAACTGGAGCTCGACAGTGCCACGTTGGACAGCGAACTGGGTGCCGCCATTTTTTCAGGAAATCAGGTCCCGGAAGGCGCGCGGCCTCTGGCTCAGGCCTATGCCGGTCATCAGTTCGGCCACTTCTCTCCGCAACTGGGTGACGGCCGCGCCCTCCTGCTCGGCGAACTGATCGATCGCCACGGTCGGCGCCGGGATATGCAACTGAAAGGCTCTGGTCGCACGCCCTTTTCGCGGGGCGGCGATGGCAAGGCGGCACTGGGGCCAGTACTGCGCGAATACGTCATCGGCGAAGCCATGCATGCGCTGGGCATACCCACCACTCGCGCGCTGGCCGCCGTCACGACCGGGGAAACCGTCCATCGGGAAACAGCGCTCCCCGGCGCCGTCCTCACCCGCATCGCCGCCAGCCATATCCGCGTCGGCACCTTTCAGTTCTTTGCCGCACGCAACGAAAACGCCCGAGTCAAACAGCTGGCCGACTACACCATCGCCCGCCACTACCCCGCCCTGAAAAGTGCGGACAATCCCTATCTGGAGTTGTTTGCGGCGGTATCCGCCGCACAGGCCGCACTGATCGCGCGCTGGATGCTGGTCGGTTTCATTCACGGTGTGATGAATACGGACAACATGAGCATCGCCGGCGAAACCATCGACTATGGCCCCTGTGCCTTCATGGACAGCTATGACCCAGAGACTGTTTTCAGCTCCATCGATGCCCAGGGCCGCTATGCCTACGCCCACCAACCCTTGATCGCACAGTGGAATCTCACGCGCTTCGCCGAAACCCTGATTGATCTGGTTCACCCCGACGCCGATGAGGCCGTGCGCCTGCTGACCGAACAAATCAACGATTTTCCTACGCTCTACACCCGCCACTGGCTC
>NZ_DAHVHY010000066.1 GCF_027322205.1 Acidithiobacillus sp. | reverse complement strand
CAAGGGGAAAAGCCCAAGTCCCAACTCCAGTGACATAAAGCCCAGCTGGGCGGTGGTCGACCACGCCAACATGGATTTAACAGCCGTTTGTGTGGTCATAACCAACGAGGCGATAACGACGGTTGCCAGGCCAACCAGTCCCAAGAAAAGCAGCGCATCCGGGACTCGCACCAAAAGGGAGCTGGTGCGCAGGGCAATAATTGCGCCACTGTAAACGACCCCTGCGTGCATCAGGGCCGAGACAGGCGTGGGTGCTTCCATGACTTGTATCAACCAGCCCTGGAAAGGAAAGTGGGCACTTTTCAAAATGACCGCACCAACAATCAACCACGCGGCCAGCTGCAAGGCTAAGGGCATATTCCCAGCTTGCTCAGCGAAGTGCCGAATCGCGCTGAACTGAAGATTTCCGACCCGTTGACCGATCAGTACGGTGGCCGCCACCAAAAAAAGGTCCGCCGTACGACTAAAGATAGACTTCTTGTGGGCCGCCATAATGGCTTTGGGCCGTTCGCTATAGAACTTGAGGAGCTTGTGTAGGCTAAAGCCTGTGGCAATAATCCCGAGCGTGAATAACCCAATGTTCCCCGAAACCACCACCAATAGGAAAAAGCCCCCGGTGAAAGCCAACAGGCGAAAAAAACGGGCCTGATGGGGATCACCATCCAGATATTCCACACTGTATTGGGCAATCATGAGAATGACAAAGGAAACCAGTGTGGCCAATACTAAGGTCAATCCGTTGACTGCAATGGATAAAGGAAGATCAAAAGATAAACCTGGAAGGGGTAACCGGGCGATCTCAAGACCGCCTTTTGCGCCTAGGAAAAAGCTAATATCGCCAGCCAAAGCCGCCAATAGCGCCCATATCGCTGCCCAGCGAACACGATAACGGGTACCCAAGGCTGAATGGCGGGTCGCCCGTACGGTGGGCAACGCCGCAACTAGGAGCCCTGTCGGCATCAACGCCAAAAATATGCCCGTAAGCCACGGTATAGAGATTATGGTATTCATTGCTGCCTCCTCAGATGAAAGAACCGTGGAGGACTTTAACGTCGCATAAGTATTTATTCAAATTGCATTTATCAATAATATATATTTATTATTATAAATTCTATGCTTGCAGCATATCGGACTTTCGATTTTGCAAAAACACAACACATTGATTGCTAAGCATATTTGCAAATTTTAAGAAAATAGCCGGTGCAATAGAATCAGTGGGTTACGCGAATAATCCGACAGATACCGTCTTGACAGGCTCTATGCAAGCACTATTTCAGAACTGAACGGCCGACCAGATTTCAGTACTCCATAAACGATATGCAGCAGTTTACGCGTGGCGGCAACAATCACCTGCATTTGGCACTTTCCACGAGCGAGCAATCGTTCACAAAAGACCGCAACGACGGGGTTGAAGCGTTTTGCACAAACGGCGGGCATATAAAGGGCCTAGCGTAGCTGGGAATTGCCCGTCTTGGCGATGGAAGCCTTCCCACATTCCATTGCCCAGACTGTCGGATTCTGGGATTCAGTCCAGCATAAGCAACCATCTGTTTCGGTGACTCGAATCGTTCAAAAGGGCTGAGAAAGGCTAGCAGCGTGGCAATAGTAGCCTCACCGATGCCAGGGATGCTTAGAAGCAGTTCCTTTTTCGAATGAAGGTCTGGATGATCGTCAATGTGCTCCTGAATTTGCCGGCGAATGGTCTCTATCTCCTGACAGACAACCGTCAGAATTTTACGTATGGAAGGCACTGCGGGAAGCTCCGCATTCTCCAAGCGGTTGTTTTCATGATCTGCAACGTTAGCAAATCATCAAGCCGTTGAACAAGCGCCTGAAGTATTTCAACTTCATCAGCAGGTGGTATCCATTGAGCAGGATTATGGGTTTTGCAATATCGGGCAATGAGACGCGCATCGGCCTTATCCGTCTTGGCCCGGGTCAGTTCAGTTTTGCCAAAGGCATGGATCTGGGCAGGATTGACCACACTCACCCAGAGCTTGTGATAGGCGAGGAATCGGGCCAGGTCACGGCCGTAAGCCCCCGTTGTTTCCATGCAAAGATGGGCTTCCAGCGCGTCATGCTCGCTCAGCCAGTCATATAACAGATCAAACCCTTGTGGGGTATTGGGGAAGACTTTACTGCGATACTTACCGTCTGCATTCAGCAAGGCCACATCGAATTTCCGCTTGGCGAGATCAATACCGACATGAAGAATAGTGTGCGTCATAATAGCCTCAAATCATAAGAAATGATGTCGATCTCAAGGGGCAATGCCGGTTCAACCTTATCTGTACAGGCTCATGCGCTAAACAGGCCTCGGATACCGTCCGAACTGGTGGCAAAGGTGAGGCAAGTGATTAATCTGTCGTACAGGATCAGGTCCTTAGGCTGCTAAGAATCTATCTTGCCTCGCTCCGGGGATCAACCGAAGGGGGTACCAACCTGTACGGCTGGTTCCAAGACATAAGGCTGCTAGACCGTGCTTGGCGCTACCTGGGAGAAAGGGGGCTTGTGTGATGGTATCAGAGGTACTTGGGCAAGTCCGGCCATAACTTCACGAGTCGATCTGTAATGAATAGCTCTTGCGTTACAGAGAACTCTACAAACTTTTGTGCGGTTATCGACAATGTTCTGCCGCGAGGATAGACTAAATACCATTTTCTCAGAATTGGAAAATTCTCTACTTCAAGTATTTCTATCGGTCCTTTGGTTCCCTCTAGTGCAAGTGAATGAATAGAAAGAATGGATATCCCCAAAACACTGGCCACTGCGTGTTTAATTGCCTCGTTGCTACTCAGCTCCATGGCTATATTCGGTTTTAGGCCTTTTTCAGCAAAAAGGCGTAAATAAGCATTGCGAGTCCCGGATCCAGGCTCTCGAATAAGAAAGGGAGTTTCGGCAACAACGTGAAGTGGCACGGGTCGTTCCATCATCGTAAGAGGGTGGCCACGGGGTACCATGACTGTGAGTGGATTCCAAGCAAAAGGAGTAGCCTCCACATCTACTTCATCTGTAGGTACTTGACCCATAACGTAGAGATCATCTTCAGTGTTCTTGATGCGTTGAATGATATCGTCTCGATTGCTGACCTTCATACTGAACTCAATACCTGGAAATTTTTTTCCAAAGGCGGCGAGTAACTCTGGAGCAATATATTTTGCCGTAGTGACGACACCAAGTCGTAGTTTCCCTCTTCGGATTCCTTTTCGATCTGCGATCTGTGTCTCAAAATTTTCAAAGATGCGGAATAGGTCACGACATGCGGCATAAAGATCCTGCCCAGCATCAGTCGGCCGTATTTCCTTCCCGGTCTGTTCAAATAATGGAAGGCCTACAGCGTCAACTAATTTCTTTATCTGGAGAGAAATGGTGGGTTGAGCTAGAAATAGTTCGTCTGCAGCTTTGGTAAAACTTTTATGACGAACAACTGACATAAATATTTGTAATTGTCGAAAAGTAATATGATTTAAAAGCGAATGAAGTGATCTTGGCAGACCTTCTCGAGATTGGCTTTTCTGCATAAAGAGATCGGTGCTCCGTTGTGAGCCATAGCAGGTATGGCTCCAGCGTATCAGACAGCTGGCTTCTGTGGAATCTTCATATGCGAATGACCACAATCAGTCTGTTACCGCCCACCACTTTTCCGCAATCTACCGCTTTCCGTTGCCCATCGGCAAGCACCTTCATCGCTCCTCGACCCCTTGCGCAATTACATACCCAAGGCATCGTCCCCTTCCTAGGCCTGTTCCTGATAGAATCTGAACAGTCCAGGAGATTGTCCATTGCCGGATACACATTCAGAGCGAGGTGCCGAACTCCGCAAGATCATCCATGTGGACATGGATGCCTTTTTCGCGGCGGTGGAGCAACGGGACCATCCCGAGCTGCGAGGTCATCCCGTTGTCGTCGGCGGCGATCCTGCCAGCCGGGGCGTCGTGGCGACCTGCAGCTATGAGGCCCGCCGCTTTGGCATTCACTCTGCCATGACGGCAGCCCGTGCCCGGTCGCTCTGTCCCCAGGCGATTTTCCTCCGCCCGCGCATGGAGGCTTACCGGGAGGCCTCCCGTCAGGTCATGGGAATTCTGCGGTGCTATACGCCTCTCGTAGAACCCCTGTCGCTGGACGAGGCGTTTCTGGACGTGACCGCGGCCACCACCGATGGGGTCCTGGCCGTCCGGATCGCCCGGGAGATCCGGGCGCGCATCGAGCGGGAAACGGGGTTGACCGCTTCGGCGGGGGTGTCCTACAACAAGTTGCTTGCCAAGCTCGCCTCCGACTGGCGCAAGCCCAACGGGCTCTTTGTGGTTCCACCCGAACACGGGCTGGCCTTCCTGGCGCCCCTCCCCGTCGGCAAGCTCCACGGCGTGGGCCCGGCCACCGTGAAAAAGCTGTCCTCGATGGGGATCCATACGGTCCTGGATCTCCGGAATGTGTCACGGGAGGCCTTGATCGCGCAGTTCGGCAAGGCCGGCCTCTGGTTTTATGAGGCCGCCAGAGGAATCGACAGACGTCCCGTTCAAACGAGCCGCCAGCGAAAATCCGTCGGCACCGAGTGCACCTTCCCGGAGAATCTGGAAGACCCGAAGGTCATGCTGGCCACCCTGCAGCAGATGGCGGGGCAGGTGTCCGCCCGTCTCCAGGCGCTGGGGCTGGCGGGGCGCACCGTGAGCATCAAGGCACGCTTCCCGAATTTCGAGACGGTCACCCGGGCGCATACCGACGCGCAGGCGATCTGGCGTACGGAAGCCATCTCTGCATTTCTGCCAGGACTATTAGCGAAGGCCATCCCTGCCGGGTTGCCTGTGCGCGCATCCGTCCGGTTGCTGGGAGTGACCGTATGCGGCCTGTCCAGCGTCGAGGTGGTTCCGCCGGACGCTGGACAGATGAACCTGCTGGAGGAGGCCGTCGACCTTCGGTGAAATGACGTTTCAGGAATAGGTGGTAAGGCAGCCCAATCGGGCACACGAATGCATCCATTGACGGATCGATGGCGTGTGGCCTATGCTAAAACCTATGCCGAAAGGGAGGTGTTAGCATGCATACGGAACGCCATGTACGTTTTTTTCGCAATGGCCGCAATCAAGCGGTTCGTATTCCCCGTGAGTTCGAGATGGACGCGCAAGAGGCCATCATGCGGCGTGAGGATGATCGCTTGATTATCGAGCCCGTAAAACGCAAAGGGCTTCTGGCCATTCTGGCGAGTCTTTCTGCCCTGGATGAGGAGTTCCCGGATACGGGTCGCGATCTTCTCCCACTGGATGACATCGAACTGTGAGTGGGACCCGTCGCTACCTGCTGGACACCAACATTCTGTCGGATTTGATCAGGCATCCACAGGGTATAGTGGCACAGAGGATTGCCGTTGTTGGCGAGGCGGCAGTGTGCACCTCCATTGTGGTGGCTTGTGAATTGCGGTTTGGCGCAGCAAAGAAAAATTCTCCCCGACTCACAGAACAGGTGAATGCCGTGATCGCCGCCATGGATGTGCTCCCCTATGACGCACCGGCCGATCAAGCTTATGCGGAAATCCGCAAACACCTTGCCGCCTGCGGCCATCCCATTGGTCCGAATGACTTGCTCATTGCCTCCCATGCACTGGCAGTCAACGCCATATTGGTGAGCGCCAATGTGGGCGAGTTTTCCCGAGTGCCCGGGCTCATAGTGCACAATTGGCTGCAGTGATCAAAAAGCCTCTACAACAAGGCCTGCATCTTGAAAACCTACTGTTCGTCGGACCGGAAATCTATATAACCTAGCAGCCTTATGGTAGGTAGTTCTAATGGGCGATTAGCAGCGTAAGCAGTCATTCGGCGGCCTGACAATCATGTTCTCGAAACTCGTAACTATGGCTGTAAACCGTTGCAGTCTTTTAAGAACGGTTTTCGAGAATTGCAACAGTTTGATTTACGTGCAACAATTACCGCCATCTGAAGACTCTCGAAAACGGTCCATTGCGAGAGTGTCGTGTTTGTCCTTGTCGATCTTTCATATGAGCTATGTCACCTACTCGATCTGACGAGTATCCCATCCTTATTTGACATGATGAATAACCAATTACTATTACCGCAGATACGATGATTTATATACTGGGGTGTAATCCACAAGTTAGAAGCGGTGGTCAAGTTTAGACAGACACGTTATTGACTCGCTATGGCGTTTGCTTTTGCGGCAGTCTCTTTAATTTTACTGCTGATATTGTCTTGATAGGCTAATACCTGAGATAGCACCTTATTAACAGAAGATTCTAGAGGCGGGATTTTTTGATAAACCGTGTAGGCATTCATGCAAGCGTTTTTAGTGGCACTATATTGTGGGCCTGTGTCTGCATTGTTCAATAGATTCACTAGCGTCAGACAGCCAGTTTTTGCATAGATATTTTTTGCCGCATTTTCTAAATTGTAAAATTTTTATCGCGGTTATTTCTATTCATATTTACAGAATCAAGGTGGTCACTCAAGGATAAAATGTAGTCGTTAAGTTGGTACACCTTATCTTGAGACTGATAAGTTTTGATTTCGCTGTAGCGCTTTTCCAATGCGTATAGTTGGTTGGACCGATTCAGCATGGCTGCATAAACCGCCTTAGCTCTATCAATATTTGTAGGTGATCTGACGTTAATAAAAACAGTTATCGTATTCTGTTCATATTTGGTAGCCTTATTTGCGTCACGTTCAATTTCGGTGAGTCTTCTAATCTGCTTTTTATCTGTTGCTGCAATGTAATTGACAACTTTTATCTTTTCTTCTTTTGCAAAGATAGCTTTTACGCCAGCTTGATAGGCTGCAATATTATTTTTTGTTAAATCGACATTGCTAATTACGTCATTATTATTTATACCGTTCAAAAACATTCCGTTGCCTTTCATCGTACCGGACAATGTAACGCTAGGTTATTCTGTGTGAAGGTTATGGTTATTTTGTTATCTTCGTCATAGCCAGTAGCATAAAAAATAGATTTGTTTGCTGTTCCGCTGGTATTGAATTGAATGATAGTGAGGCGGCCATTTATGCGCCCCCCTTTGTTTTCAGATAGTTGTAATAAAGATGCACTCCTGGCGGAGACATTAGAATATTCTCCTGATATATTCTTCTGATATATTGAATTGCATCCAGAAATCAATAATACAACAATAACAGGCAATATTGGCATCGCGTGCTTCAATAGAAATCCACGCAACAGGCTGCTAGGTATTTCTCCGGTCACAAACTTGATTGCATTCGCTGCAAGCAGTGGGGGATTAGGCCAGAAGACATTGAAAACTGTTACAGGTGTTTTTTTAGGACCTCTATTCGCCATGTTTTTCTACTCCATGCCTAATGCCGCCCGTCTGGTTCCCGTTATCGCCACGTGTCCGGCTCCTGTCCTGTTCGCCAGTCGTGTAGGTCACAGGCCATTTTGCCAATGATCGAGGTGGCTCTGTGTCTTGGTTTTTATGTTCTATAGATATTTTTTAGCAATCCAGTCGAGAGGTTTCCTAACAATGTATGCAATACGTGTGTGAATTTTTAGCCAATCTGCTATTGGTGGAGATAACCGATAATAGGTAATGATTGCCGCCCGACCGAAATAATAAGGTCGCAACCGAATGTCTCTGAAACGACGAAGTGCTTCAACCTCAGGAGCCAACGGATCACCATATACAGCGGTGGCGATAAAGCATGAACTATGACCATAACGCTTTCGTTCTCTTGCGATCCGTTGCTTCCGTGCGGTGGGTGATTCTCCGCGATGATTTAAAACTGTTACAGGTGTTTTTTTACGACCTCTTTTCGCCATGTTTTTTTATTCCTTCAGGATTTTGTCACATATCCACTAAATCTGTGTGGCTCAAAAGGCGGACACCGGTGCTTTTTGCAAGGTCTTTTGCCGCATGGGTATATCCAGTGGTTGTTACTACAATGGCTTGATTGGCCCGGTAATAACTGATAGCTGTATGGGCTTCCTGTACCGCTTTTACACCAACGCTTTTAGACCACTGCTTGCACTGAATGGCCAATTTTTGCCCGGCTTTCTCAGCGATAATGTCAGCTCCAAAGTCGCCAGTTCTTCTGGTAAGCCTAGCGTTCCAACCATTGTTGGTAAGTAGCGTTGCGCAGAACTGTTCGTATTGTTCGGGAGTCAGTTGCATTGGATTTGCAGTGCCGGCATCCAACAGGGCGGCGCGAAGCTTGGCCCTGTTCCGCATCCGCAAGTACCAGAGTAAGCACCAGACGATGATAAAAACAAATAATAGCCTAAGAATAATAGAGAAGCCATCAGCCGCTTGCTGATTGGATAGGATTTTCCCATAGATAATTATCCCTACAACAACTAAAACTAGGGGAAAGATACTATTTTTCTGCTTGCGGCGAGCCATAAACCAACCTCCAACCTGAGTTATTCTTATTGGCCCCTCTACGTACTAAGCGGATCGTTCAAAAAACGGGCTACCTGAGTCCGTGTAGTCAGGACCAGACAAGTGGTATCATTCTGTCCTATGTGGCGCGTTCAATGACAAGCGCATGCTATTGTGTTTAATGCCTTTCTGCTGACGCCCCCACATGAGACATGAAACAATGAAATTCCGCCGCTCTCACCTCGTTAAGTATGAGGCATAATCTAGCCGATTCCAATGACCGCAAACAGAGCAGTGCTGACGTTCCACTGACCACTCATCATGGTGTCGGCATGGACAAATCAGCGGTACCCTCGTCCGTTATTCGATAACCCATCGCCCGGTAACCGCGCTGACGTTTATCCCACATTCGCAATAGTGCCGGATGCCCGGTGTCTATGAAGTCGACGACGCGTACCTGGGTCTTGGTGGTATGCTCCCGGTGCAGTCGGCCGGCATATTGCTGCAACGTGCCCTTCCACGACACCGGCATTGCCAAGACCAGTGTATCCAGTGGCGGATGGTCGAATCCTTCCCCAACCAGCTTGCCGGTGGCGAGCAGCACACGAGGAGCGTCCGGTGGCAGCGCGCCAAGTTCCGCGATGACCAAAACACGCTGCTTTTTGGACATCCGGCCGTGCAGGAGGAACAAGGGCGGTACCTTGCCACCCAAAGCGGCATGGATAGCATCGAGATGCTCGTTGCGCTCGGTCAGCACCAGTATCTTGCCGTCCCGGCGGTATGCATTTTCGATCTCGGCCGCAATAGCTTCCGTTCGGGCTTGGTCATTGGCAAGGTGCCGGAACACGTTCTGAATCCCGGCTTCGGGCGGCAGGTCGATGCGCGAATGAAAAAATCGGGGTATCACCGCGAGATCATGCGGGGCGCCGATCGGTTTCGCGGCCGTATATCGAATCGGTCCGCACTGCATGAAGATGATGGGCTGCTGACCATCGCGGCGAATCGGCGTGGCGGTCAGGCCGAGCACATATTTCGCTTTGACCCGCTTCAGGATGGCGTCAAAAGACGCCGCGCCGACGTGGTGACATTCATCCACAATGACGTGACCGTAGTTCTCGACGATGGGATTGACCTCACCATGGCGTGACAGCGACTGCATGACGGCAATGTCGATCTGGCCAGTAGGCTTGGCTTTACCGCCACCAATCGTGCCAACCGCGCCCTTGCTCACGCCGAGGAACGATTGCAGTCGCTCCTGCCACTGCTTGAGCAATTCGGTGCGATGCACCAGCACCAGGGTGTTCACGCCATGCCGGGCGATCATTGCGGCCGCCACGACGGTTTTGCCGAAGGCGGTGGGCGCACACAATACGCCCGCGTCGTGATGCAACATCGCGGCGACAGCCGCCTCTTGATCAAGGCGCAGGGTTCCCGCGAAATGTACGTCGATGGGTTCACCGGGAACCCGCTCGTCACGCAGTTCGCAGCGGATGCCGTTGTCGCGTAGCAATTCCTGCGCGGCGTCGAGGCAGCCGCGCGGTAGGGCGATGTGCTGCGGATAGTTTTCTGCACATCCGATGACGCGCGGTTTGTCCCACACCGACATCCGCATCGCCTGCGCCTTGTAGAACTCTGGATTTTGGAACGCTGCAAGGCGAATCAAGCGGTTGGCCAGTGGCGGGGGCAATTGGGCTTTCTCGAAGTAGAGGAGATTGCCCAGCGTCACCGTGAAGGTCTTTGGTATCTCCCCGGATAACTTCGTTATTATTGGTGTTGAACGCTTCCATGGCCTCGCCAGGTCTTCTTCGTCAATGAAGGTGACGTCCAACGGATGGGTCCCATCCGTGGCGCGCAGGATGGTGGGCTCGATATCCTGCGGCGCCATCGGCTGGATGGAGGCCAGGAAAGCCCATTGATCAGGGTACGGACGCAGGTCGGTATCGACGAATACACTACAGCCATTCTCGCGCGGCTTTTTCTGCAGCGGCAAGGCGATCAGGTTGCCAAAACCGCCCTTGGGCATCGTGTCCTGATTGGGAAACAGTCGGTCATAGGAATTCAGCTTCAGTTGCCGGGTGCGCGCGCAGGTACGGCTGATGATGGCCGTGCCCAGACGACGGGCATCCCGTGCTGCGACCCTGCTTGCGAAAAACACCCAGACATGTGCACCCTGCCCGGAACGCGAAATCTCCAGGGCCGTCGGGACGCCGAGTGCTTCGCAAGAATGCACGAAGGCGCGAGCATCGTCCTGCCACTCGGCTTCATCGAAATCGACGGCGAGAAAGGTGCACGTGTCATCTTCCAGCAAGGAATAGACGCCGACCGTATGCTTGCCGAGCAAATGACCGTAGATGACCGAATCCGACAATGGAGACAGCCGCCGATTACCACAATCCCCGCACTTGATGCGCGGCTTGTCGCACACTCCGGGGCGCCACTCATTGGCGCAGGCCGGCGCGTATCCCGACTTACCCGTACTCTTGCTCTCCCAGCGGACGGGGTAGACATCCGTTCGCCCACGAAATAGCCGACGAAACAGCGCCACCTTTGTCTCGGCTGAAAAATGGGAGGGGTCTGACTCCGGCACGGACGGCGTTGGCTCGGGCGGTAGACGCCACGCGATGCCGTGCGATTCCAGAAGCGCGACCAAGCGGGCATTTTCCTTCCCTAACGCCGCGAGCGAATCCTGTTCGCCTATCGTACCGGCCCGAGTGTCAAAGTGAGGTTTTTGGGGCGTCGAGGATTTCATGGGCGATGCCTATGATCGGTATTTGCCGGTATAGGCCCCCCAAAACTTGTATTTTCTCTGGTGTTCCTGGTAAAGGCGTTGCTTGTAGGCCGTGTGATCATCCCAATCGCCCCAGTGAGAAACGCGCGGTGCTAAAAGGTCCAGTTTCTGTAAATAGTGGACACCATGGTGGTAGGTTTTGGGTTTGCCGCGGTGAAGGATGGATTCCACCAGAGCACGGTAAATCATGCAGGCGGCAAGGTTGCGATCTGCTGCCG
>NZ_DAHVHY010000065.1:5154-11417 GCF_027322205.1 Acidithiobacillus sp. | reverse complement strand
TTTGTCTCCATCACCCCCGGCCCCATCGAGGTGCTGATCAAGGCCGGTCTGGTCAGGGAGGCCTATCCGGTCGCCAGTACCGCCATGTGCATTGCTTATAGTCCCGACAGCCCCTACGCCAAAGACTTTCAGGAAGCCGCGGAAGGCAAAGTACCCTGGTATGAAATCCTGCAGAAGCCAGGGGTAGTCTTCGGCCGCACGGATCCCAAAACCGATCCCCAAGGGCAAAATATCGTCTTTACCTTCATGCTGGCTGAAAAGTATTATCACCAACCGGATCTGGTGGACAAAGTCCTCGGCCCGATCGAGAACCCCCAACAGATATTCACGGAGACATCCTTACTTTCCCGCCTCAAGAGTGGCCAGATGGCCGCCTCGTCGGGTTATCTCAGCGCGGTGAAATCCCTGCATCTGCCTTATGTCACCCTGCCCGATCAAATCAATCTCAGCAATCCGGCCATGGTCAAAGACTGGTACAGCAAAGTCCACTTCACCCTGAATGTGGACGGCAAAGCCAAGACCGTGCATACCCAGCCCCTGGTGTTTTATGCCGCGGTACCCGTCGACGCACCGGACCCCAAACTGGGCATGGCCTTTATCCGTTTCATGACCAGCCCCCAGGGGCAGGCCATGTTCAAAGAGACCGGCTATAACCCGCCCAAAGGCGACATGCTGAGATAAAGCGGGTCTGCACCAGGGCGTTCGGCGCCCGGCGTAAGCAGTTCGCCGGTCCGCTGGGGTGTGGCATTCCTCCGCGACCCGGCTGATTATGCCGCGTTATATTCAAAATACCGCAATGAAAACCACCATACTCGATACGCAGGAGCTATTCCCATGCAGAAAAATATCCTTCATCTGATGACAGCAGCCAGCCTGATGGGCGCCTTCAACGCCAGCGCCCAAGCCGAAACCCTGTCCCAGTTTTTTGCGAAAAGCCACATTGACGGACAAATCCGTTCCTATTACTTCAGTCGCCTCTATGGCACACCCAATACCGTCAATGCTTATGCCTACTCCCTGGCCGGACGCATCAATATCGTCACCGCACCCTTCCTCACGGGCTTCCGTGTCGGCGTCAGTTTTTACACCGCCAATGCACTCGGCACGCAGCCCAGCAATCCGGCCCGGATCGACAAAACCCTCATGGGCACCAGCCCCTCCGTCAATGCGTTGGGTCAGGCCTATCTGGAATATCAGGACAAATGGGTCACCGCCAAGGCAGGCAACCAGTTGGTGGATACCCCGTGGCTGAACCGGGTCGGCGGGCGGGTAATTCCCGTCACCTATCAGGGGGTGACCCTGGAGGCCCATCCCTTTAGCGGCCTGCAACTTAGCGCGCTGCGGATTTTCCGTTGGAAAGACCGCACCACCGGCCAGTTCTACCGGGATAATCTCTATTATCCCGGCCACTATGAAGGCGACTCCCTCTATGGCGGACCCAACGTGCTGCCCGCCGGTACTTCGCCTACCAACGGGGCGCTCGCCTTTGGCGCCCGATATCGCGCGTATCACGCCGAAACTGCCGCTTGGTTTTACCAGTTCGACCAGTTCGCCAATATGTTCTACTGGAGCGGCCACTACGCCCTGCCCACCACCTTCGTCCTCAAGCCCTTTGTGGATGCGCAATTCACCAGGGAATGGGGTGCCGGCGAGGCCTTTGCGAGCACCGGTACCGCCCTCTTTGGCCAGCCAGGGCAAGGTGTCAACAGCACCAACTGGGGTGTAAAAGCCGGTTTCCAGTTCCCCAACGGCAGCCTCTGGTGGGGCTATGATGCGACCCTATACCATGCCCATGCTCTGGGCGGCGGCGCCATCATCTCGCCCTATACCGTCGGTTACACGGCTGATCCGCTCTATGTGGATTCCATGATTCAGGGGCTGGTAGGCGTCGGCCCCGGCGACGGCTGGCGGGTGCGTGCGGCTTACTGGGTCCTGCCCATGGCGCTGCAATTGACGGCCGGTTATTCCCAGTTCACCACCTATTTTTCCGGCAATAGCAACTGGACCCACTTTAACGTGAGCTATTTCCCCCAGGGCATGTTCAGGGGGCTGTGTTTGCGGGATCAGGTGGAGGTGGGGAATGGTGGTGCGGTCGGGCTGTTTCCGGGCTCAGGACAACACTCCTTTGTCTATAACCGGGTAATGGTGACTTACGAGTTTTAGCACGCAAGAATTCCTCACCGGAATACTCTGGCGACATATAGCGTCGTTGCCCGATAGGGACGGCAACGGCGGTTGAGCGCGCAATAACCGTTCCAAAACAAGTATAATATTATCATATGGTTATATTTTAATATAACGTAATAGACTGAACATCTTGTACGCTTTGTTACCTACTTACGTATCTCATCAAACCAGCGGCGCCAGACAAACTTTGTCGCAAATCTGACCAGACTCCACTAAAAGGCTATCTAACGACAATATCGTCTTATCACACCCGCATCCGCAAGAACTGCACAGATAGCATCTACAAACTTGTTTATATGAGTAATATGGCGTTACATGCCGGTGCCGCTACCCCATGGTCTGCATCCCGGTATAAATATTGCCGGATACGCGAATGATGCAGCCAGGAGGACCGGAACCGTGCCAGATACAATCATTGTTGGTGGTGGCTTATGCGGGCTTGCATTGGCCCGAAGCCTGCAGGAGCGCGGGCTAGATTTCACGCTCTATGAAGCGCGTGAGCGTCTCGGCGGGCGTATATTTTCCGAACGCTGCCAGCGCAACAATCTGGCGGTGGATCTGGGGCCTACCTGGTTCTGGCCGGATACCCAACCACGCGTCACCCGGATGATCTCGGGCCTCGGGCTCGACACTTTTGCCCAACATGACCGGGGTGACATCCTGCGCCTGAATACAACGGATGAAAACCGGAGGTCATGGAGTTGACGGAGGTACATGGGGGTGCCCGGCGCGTGGTAGGTTGCTTACGATCAGGCGTTCTGGCGGGAATCGGGCCAGTCCGGAAACGCCTTCGTCACCCACGAACAGGTGGTACTCCCCGAAATTTTCGACGCCTGTGATGCCACCGGCGAGCAGGCCGCACTCGGCGCCTTTTTTCCCTCCCACCGGCATTTCGCGCCACCATCCCGCCCGCCACCATGGCCTTACTGATCTCCCGCCAACTGGTACAGGTCTTTGATCTGCCAGCAGAAGACGGAGAACAACATGTCCATGACTGGGCTCAGGAAGCCTACACCTGTAGCACCCTGGACCGCACGCCTCCCAATACGCATCCCGAATACGGCAACCCGAACCTGCGATTGCCGCTGTGGAAAAACAAGCTGTTTTTCGGCGGCTCCGAAACGGCGGGCTATGGCGGCGGCTATCTGGAAGGCGCCCTGGAATCCGCCGCCCGCATTCAGCGGACACTCGTGTCTGACCCCATATCGCTTGGCCCGGAAGCACTGAACGGCCCTGCCGACAACACCGCCTGCATCGCCATATTCGGTACATGGGTGACCGCGCAACAGCCGGATTTGCTGGCGACCTATCGCCGCCACCTCAATCAATATCTGGCCCGCCAGCACAAGGAACAGTTGACCCAGCGCGCCCTGCTCGACACCATGGAGCAGTTCTACAGCGAGGCATTGCGCCAACTGAGCGAATTACCTTTTGACACCAGCGGTACGGGTGTCCATAAGGGGCGTTCTGCGCTCACGCCGGAAGTGCATGCACCTTTCGCAATCGTTCATCAGACACTGATCAGTGAAGCCCTCGCCTTCAACCACAGTTCCTACGCGCTCTCCAATTTTCCCGAAGAGCACGAACCCGGCAAGGAATATCTGTCCACCATCGCCCGCGACCTCGCTGCCGCCTGGCCTGAGTTTGCCCTCAGCAGCAATGCCGTGCTCCGTGCCAAAGCCGCTACCGTCAGCGAGAGCCAACGGACGCATTGAGTTTACCGTGATAAAGCATGCATTTTGTCGCAAAGCCTACATCTGCTGCTTACGTTGTTTTTCTGGTGCATTTTATCCAACAGATTGTTTATCTTGAAATTCACAAGATAGTCGTATCTGGAATAAAGATTGCTAGATCAGTGCAACAGCCTCTTCAGATCACCGGCAGATCGGTAACAGGAATACGCCATGCATATTGTCGTCTGTATCAAACAGGTTCCCGACAGCGCCCAGATCCGAGTGCATCCGGTCACCAATACCATCATGCGGCAGGGTGTACCCGCCATCATCAATCCCTTCGACGTTTTCGCCATTGAAGAGGCCTTGCGCCTCAAAGACCGCCTTGGCGGACGGGTCACCGTCCTGACCATGGGGCCGCCCCAGGCGGAGGACGCCTTGCGCAAGGCCATCGCCTATGGTGCCGACGACGTGATCCTCCTGACCGACCGCGCCTTCGCTGGCGCCGATACCCTGGCGACTTCCTTCGCCCTGGCCCAGACCATCCGCAAAATTGGTGAGGAACATCCCGTCGATCTGGTGTTCACTGGCAAGCAGACCATTGACGGCGATACCGCGCAGGTCGGACCGGGCATTGCCAAGCGCCTGGGCCTGCAACTCCTCACCTATGTATCGGCTATCGACGCATTGGACCTTGAGGAACGCAGCATCACCGTACAGCGTCGCTCGGAAGGCGGTGTGCAAGTCATCAGAACCTGCCTGCCCGCTCTGATCACCATGCTGGAGGGTAGCAACCAGATCCGCTTCGCGGGTATGGATGATATGTTCCGCTCGGCTCGGCTTACCGTGCCGCAATGGAATAAAGACCGTGCCGGTATTGAGGACGTCAGCAAAATCGGCCTCAAGGGTTCGCCCACGGTGGTCAGCAAGATATTCACTCCCAAGCCCCGGGCGGTGAAGGCACAGAGGATCGGCGCCGATCTGGACGCCAGCGGCACCGCCAACGCCATCCTGGATGTTCTCAGCAGCCAGCACCCGCGCCTGGCGCAGGAACTCGGCCTGATCACCCATTGATTTCTCAAGGAGTATCCACATGAGCGAGAACACTGCCGCACCCGTAAAACCCAAAGGCAAAAAACGTCTGGAGCTGGACCCCCGCCTGGCGGCCTACAAGGGAATCTGGGTGTTTGTCGAAATGGAACGGGGCCAGGTACATCAGGTGTCCTGGGAATTGCTCGGCGAAGGGCGCAAGCTGGCCGATATTCTGAATGTCGAACTGGGCGCCGTCATCCTCGGCGGCAGCAGCGATGAACTGTCTGCCGCTGCCCGCAGCGCTTTCACCTATGGCGCCGATGTGGCCTATATCGTGGCCGATCCCATTCTCACGGACTATCGCAACGAGCCCTACACCAAGGCCATGACCGATCTCGTCAACCGCTATCAGCCGGAGATTCTCTTGCTCGGCGCCACCACCCTGGGCCGCGATCTCGCCGGTAGTGTAGCCACCACGCTGCTCACGGGTTTGACCGCGGACTGCACGGAACTGGCCATCGACCCGGACAACCGGGGACTGCTCGCCACTCGCCCGACCTTCGGCGGCAGCCTGCTCTGCACCATCCAGACCCTCAACTACCGCCCGCAGATGGCCACCATCCGCCCCCGGGTCATGGCCATGCCCGACGCCGTGCCGGAACGCAGCGGTCGTGTCATTTCCGAAAACCTGCAGATGCAGGAGGACGATATTATCGCCAAGGTCCTGGAGTTCATCCCCGACGAGGCCCAGGAGCAGGCTCAGCTCGCCTATGCCGACATTATCGTGGCGGGCGGTCGGGGCATGGGCAAGACGGAAAACTTCCGCCTGATCTGGGACCTGGCTGCCGTGCTCGGCGCCGAAGTGGGCGGTTCGCGTCCGGTGACCCATGCGGGCTGGCTACCCGCCGACCGTCAGATCGGGCAATCGGGCAAGACCGTGCGTCCCAAGCTCTATATTGCCGCGGGCATCTCCGGGGCGATTCAGCATCGCGTCGGCATGGAAGCCTCCGACGTGATCATCGCCATCAACAACGATCCCAATGCGCCCATCTTCGACTTCGCCACTTATGGCATTGTCGGCGACGCCGTGCAGATCCTTCCCGTCCTCACCGACGCCTTGCGCAGCCGTCTGGCTGTGAACCGTCGGGCCGGTTAATCACAGGAGTCATGCCATGGCCGAAAAATTTGATGCCATTGTGGTAGGTGCCGGCCCCGCCGGTAATGCAGCCGCGTACACCATGGCCAAGGCGGGTCTGAGCGTATTGCAACTGGAACGGGGTGAAACCCCCGGCACCAAAAACGTCCAGGGGGCCATCCTCTACGCCGACGCGCTGGAACGCATCATTCCCGATTTCCGCGACGATGCCCCGT
>NZ_DAHVHY010000065.1:0-5056 GCF_027322205.1 Acidithiobacillus sp. | reverse complement strand
TCCTCTACGCCGACGCGCTGGAACGCATCATTCCCGATTTCCGCGACGATGCCCCGTTGGAGCGCCACGTCATCGAACAGCGCATGTGGGTGCTGGATGACAAATCCTTCATTGGGACCAACTATCGCTCGGATGCCTTCAACAGCGACCAGCCCAATCGTTATACCATCCTCCGGGCGCCTTTCGACAAGTGGTTCTCCGGGAAGGTCAAGGCCGCCGGCGGCCTGGTCATCTGCGAGACGACGGTCACCGAGCTCATCCAGGAAGGCAAAAAGGTCATCGGCGTCCGTACCGACCGTGAGGGGGGTGATATTTATGCCGATGTGGTGATTCTGGCGGACGGCGTCAATTCACTGTTGGCCCAAAAATCCGGGTTCCATGGCGAACTCGAAGCCAAAAATGTCGCGCTCGCGGTCAAGGAAATTCACTTTCTGCCCGAGGAGGTCGTCCAGAGCCGTTTCAACATCAAGGGCAACGAAGGGGTGGTCATCGAGATCGCCGGTGCCGTCACCCACGGCATGGTCGGCACCGCCTTCCTCTATACCAACAAGGAATCCATCACGCTGGGCATCGGTTGCCTCTTGTCCGACTTCAAAAAAGCGGGCATCGCGCCCTATACCCTTCTCGAAGAACTCAAGGCGCACCCGGCCATTGCCCCCCTGCTCCAGGGCGGAGAAATGAAGGAATATGCCGCCCACCTGATCCCCGAAGGCGGCTACAAGGCCGTTCCGACCCTCTATGGAGACGGCTGGATGATTGCGGGGGACAGCGCCGGACTGGTCAATGCGGTCCACCGCGAAGGCTCCAACCTGGCGATGACCAGCGGCCGGCTGGCCGCGGAAACGGTCATCGCCCTGAAAGAGATGAGGCTCCCCTGTACGGCCCCCCATCTTGCCCGTTACAAAGCCGCGCTGGACGACAGTTTCGTCATGAAGGATTTGCGCAAGTATAAGGAGCTGCCCGAGATCCTGCACGGCAATCCGCATTTCTTTTCAGTATATCCGCACCTCCTCAACCGCGCCGCGCATACCATGCTGGTGGTCGACGGTCAGGATAAGCACAGCAAGGAAAAGACCATCCGTGGCAGCTTTGTGCAGCAACGCTCGTTGTGGGGTTTGGTGGGAGACGCTTACCGCATGTGGAGGGCAACGCGATGATCAAGATCGAAGAAAAACTGTTTCAAAACCGCTACCGGGTCGATGAGGGTCGGCCGCATATTCAGATCAGCGATCCCCAGGTCTGCGTGGATGATTGTAAAACGCAGTCCTGCACCTTCGCCTGTCCTGCGGCCTGTTACGCCAAAGACGAGGGTGGCGGTGTGGTCCTGACCACGGACGGCTGTCTGGAGTGCGGCACCTGCCGGGTCATCTGTTCGGAACATCGCAACGTGGACTGGTCCTATCCACGGGGCGGTCACGGCATCCTCTTCAAGTTCGGTTAAGTTTGGAGGCTTGGTCCAATGAGCCCTGACAGTGCCCTCCGAGAGATCACCCTGCCCTTTGCTGACCCGACCGGGCAGGCGGCTTCACCGCTGGAGGCCGCACTGGCCAGCGCGGCACGACTGGGCGGATTCCCCCCCCCACTGGCAGCAACTCGCCCCAGGCATGGCAGACTGGTCCATGATTCACAGTCCTGCCCATTTTTACCTCTTCACCCTCAAGGCCCTGAGTTTCATCCTGTTGCTCCGCAAGCGACTGGACGAATGCCGGGAAACTCTGGAAAAAAACCGGCGAACTGGACCCCCACGATCTGGTAGGGGCCTCCGTCATCCGCGCTTATGCCGGACGGACTGACAACGCATTGAGTCCGATGATGCGCCAGACAAGAGGCCGCTGTTGCCGGGCTGGAACCGCTGACCATCACCATCGGCTAACCTGATCACCCCCAATCGAAACAGGAATAACCCCATGCCCACAGCCGACCTCCTCGAACGCAATCGCCTGATCTTCTGTCACTTCGATAGTTACAGTACCGCCCTGCGCTTTGTACGTATCAACGACAGTGTGATGTTGCCCGCGCCACTGCCGGAGAACACCAGTATGCTTGCAGCACCCACGGAGACCGACGATACGCCCACTGACGTACTGCATGCAGTATTGGAGAAACTGAACATAAATCCCAGCCAGATAGAGCTGGACGACGGTTTCGAGGTTTGGCTGTCTACCGACACTGGTCCAATTCAGATTCACCTCGCCCGCTTCACGACATTTGAAGCCCCCCACGAGGCAATCGCCCCTCACGATGGCGTTTTCAAGCCCATCAGTGCGCTGCGCCGCCTGCCGATGATGGAGTTGACGCTGCTACGTCAGGTCTTCAATCAGATCATGGGCGGTTAAATAGGTATAACCGTGCAGCCCATCCGCAAACTGCTGCAGAAACTCGCGACGCTCCACGTCGCCGAGATGACTGCAGGCTTCCACTTTCTTCTGATAACGGGCCAGCAGGTCGGTGGCAGAAAACTGTACGTATTGCAGGACGGATTCCACCCTATCCCCCGCCAGCGGCTGCTCCAGACGCATGGCGCCCGAGGCATCACAGAGCACATTAACCGAGTCCGTGTCACCGAACAGATTATGCATATCCCCCAGAATTTCCTGATAAGCACCCACCAGAAAAATACCGAGAAGATAAGGCGTATCCGCCTGTAGCGCATGTACCGGCAGCGCCGGTGTCAGGCCTTCGGCCGTGACGTACGCATCGATCCTGCCGTCGGAGTCGCAGGTGATATCTTCGAGACGGGCCCGCCGGGTTGGCTCTTCATTCAACCGTTGTATGGGCAATATCGGGAAAATCTGATCAATGGCCCAGACATCGGGCAGCGACTGAAACAGGGAAAAGTTAACGAAATATTTGTCCACCAGCTTTTCGTCGAGCTCATCAAGAATGTCGCGGTGCGCGCGATTGTGCGGGTCGAGAAAGCCGCGCACCCGCCAGAGCAGTTGCGCATAAATGCCTTCGGCTTCGGCGCGCTCTTCAATATGAATGATGCCGAGGTTGAATTGCTGGTGAAGCTCCGCCAGCAGATAGAGGGCCTCCTGATACACTTCCAGCGCCGCGGCGGCGTTACCCTGATCCAGCCGGGTGAGCAGACGGCCCCATTCACCCGCCATCAGGTCGACCGAAGGTGCTGACGACGGACGCTCTCCGGCCGCCATCTCCACATCGCTGACATTCGCCAACAAAATGGCGTGATGCGCCGTCAGCGCCCGACCCGATTCAGAGATGATACGCGTGGGAAGAACGTCCCGGCTTGTGGGGATTACAGCCCACCACCGCCCCTTCTTGATGCCCGAACAGGGGTTTGGCCGCCGTGTCGATGTCGAGAAATCCACGGGGTGTGACAGGCCGCGACCACACTCATGGCCTCTATGGCCGTAAAAATGGCCTTCTTCGGCCCCAATTCGGCTTCGCCCACGCGGTGACCCTCCTTCATAACAAAAACCCAATCCTATCAGGTGAATCTCCCAAATCCAGCCGTGGAAACTGCTGTTTTAGGATTATGTAAAGTTTTGCTCTATTCGCTATGGCATTGAAACGACAGATGCGCCTATCCCGCCTGTCGCCTCAGGAGCGCCTGCTGATGGCCTAAGTGACATCAACGATGTGAAAAATATCGTGACTCTGACATAAAATGAACTTCCTACTTTGGGTCAAGGTCTAAGTATATGGTTGTCCTCGTACAAAAACTCCAATGGAGCGTAATGGCTTATTATCAATCGTTCAGTAGTCGGAGTCCGTGGTGGGTGCGCCTGCTCGCAGTGATGGTGAGCATGGTTCTGCTGGTTGGTCTGTTCTTTTTCGCCATCTTCGCGGTTATCGCGGTTGCCATACTCGGGGCCAGCGGGATGCTGTTCCTCTGGTGGCAACGGCGGAAAATGCGCAAAGGGATGCATACTGATATCGTGGTTACGGACTACCGGGAAATTCATCGCCCGCGTCCACCTTTCGACAACAACCATCGTTGATTGCCTTATAGAGGTATCCCGAGACCGCCGCCTAACCGCGTCAAAATAAGGTTGATGGTGCTGGATTGCACGTACTCCTCCGCGCCCCGCCTCCTATTCCCATAAATCGTGCTAAACTCGGCAAATCGTCACACTGTGAGTGGTTTTGTTTGCCTTGCTCTGGGATATTCTTCGTGGCGTGATTATCCTGGGTTAGTAGCGGGGGCGCGGCAGGAGGTTTTCTGGGCATAGTCAGGGGGGATGGTAAGGCGAAGCAACATCGTCTGGGTAACCTGCGCCGTAGCCTATGGTTCGCTGTGTTGGGCATTTCACTGTTTTACTACGGAATGGCAGGCGCCGATGTGGTAGAGTTTACCGTGGATGGCGTTCCCGGGCCTTTGGCAGAGGATCTCGCGCACGCCCTCCCCCCCGTGGTTATCGGATTGCAAGCGGACCGTTTAGAAGAAACGGAAATGTCGGCGAGCTTGCGCCTCAAAGATGCGCTCGAGGCCTACGGCTACTACAACGCTCGTTGGACGGAGCGCAGTAGAAAAGGCGCACAGGGAAAAGAACGCATCATCTTTTCCGTGACTCTTGGGCGCCCCATCCTGGTTCGCCAAATCGACCTGAGATCAGCGGGTCCAGGCCAAAATTTACCCACTTTGAAAAAACTATTTACCCAATTCCCACTTCATAAAAAAGATATTCTTGATCAGATTACCTATGAGGAATGGAAGGGCAAAGTCCTATCGTTCCTCAATGCGCGCGGCTACGCCCGTGCCAATTATTCGCGCCATGAAATCCTCATGGATCGCGATCAATTTTGGGCAGACATTTACTTGTGGCTCAATACCGGACCCCGCTTCCGTTTTGGTGATATTAAAATCACCGGTGCGGAACACTATCCGCATTGGTTCATTCAGCGGTATTTCTCCTTCAAGGCGGGGGACTGGTATTCGCCTAAGGCCCTGGCAGTCACCCAAAGCAATTTACGCAATGCCGACCGATTCTCCGATATCTCAGTACGTACCAATCTGGATAAAGCGAAAAATGATGCGATACCTGTTACCGTCGATTTGAAAAGCATGTCGGCACAGCACCTGAAAATAGGC
>NZ_DAHVHY010000064.1 GCF_027322205.1 Acidithiobacillus sp. | reverse complement strand
ACGGCGCTTGCCACATCCAGGAGGGGTCGGCTGATGATGTCCGGGCTACGACTCCCCACACGGTGTGTGGGTTCCTTGCTGGCGGCATTGATGGGTGTCTTTATGCTCCTGGCGCTGGGTTCGGAGGTCGCCCTTTGGGCCACAGGGGTTTGGATCGTGGCGACCGGTTTGGGACTGTATGGGGCCTGGCAGGGGCGCCTGCCCTGGTTTAGTGCGGTGCAACGCTTGCTGTTGGTCCTGTTTCTGCTGGTGCTGGTGTTACTGCTGGCCGGATGGGGGAACTGGCTGGCAATGGCCAGTCAGGCGGTGCTGGTGCTACTGGCCATCAAGGCATTGGAAATGCGCAGCCAGCGCGACTTTTATCAGGTGGCGGCATTGGTGCTGTTGGGCATGGGGGTGGCCGCGTGGCTGCGCGTGGATATTCTGCTCGGCATTTTCCTGTTGGCGGCTTTATATCTGTCCCTGCTGGGATTGCTTTGGCAGCCCTTGGCCGATGCGGCGGTGGAATGCACCACAGAAGGACTGCGCTGGCGGGATTTCCGCTACATGCTGGCCTTCAGTCTGGTTTTTCTGCTGGTGCTGTTGCCGGTGGCGGCCATTTTCTTTCTGATGTTGCCGCGCACGCCGACGCCGCTCTGGGCCTGGGCACCGCCACAGGGGGTGGCACATTCGGGTTTCAGCGCCGATTTGTCCCCAGACCGTATTACCCGCCTGGCCCTCGACTCCGCCACGGCTTTTCGGGCACAGATCAGTCCGCAGCCTGCTGATTCGGAGCATTTGTATTGGGTGGGGGCGATCCTCTGGCGCGATGAGGGCCGGAATTGGTTGCCGGATCCGCCGGCCGCCGGGGTGCGGGGTGCGGTATCTGCAGGCGTTGGCACCAGAACCACAGGCGTTCGACAGGAAATCGTTCTAAGCCCGGATAACAGTGATTATCTGTTTGCTTTAGCGACGCCCTATCGTCTGAATATCCCAGTCACCTACCGGCAGCAGGCGGATGGGGTCTTGCGTATGAACAAAGCCCCCGGCTTGCCCATGCGCTACATCGTCTGGTCTGCACCTGCCGCTCCGCGTGTGCTCTCTGCGGCGGAGCGCGCCGCGGCTTTGCAGGTACCTGCTGACACGAGCCCGGAACTACGGGCGCTTGCGACCCGTTTTGCAGGTGGCAGCGATACGGTGGTGGTGCAGCGCCTGCTGCACTGGTTTCATGGGCCTTCTTTCCGGTACAGCCTGCAGGCGCCAGCGGGTTATCCCCATGGGCAAAGCATGGCAGATTTTTTGCTCCATACCCATACGGGTTTTTGCGAATACTATGCGGGGGGGCTCGCATTGTTGCTCCGGCTGGATGGTATCCCGGCACGGGTGGTGACGGGGTATCACGGTGGTGAGTACAACCCGGTGGGCAACTACTGGATTGTGCGGCAGAGCATGGCCCATGCCTGGGTGCAGGCCTGGCTACCAGGACGAGGTTGGGTGCGGCTGGATGCGACGCCCGCACTGACGGTACCCGGCCAGAGGGGCAGCGATACCGGTACGGTAGCCCCCGCGGTGGTGCCTGGCGTGCAACAACTCTGGGATTGGTTGCAATGGCAGTGGATCAATATGGTTATCGACCTGACGCCGGCCAAACAGCGCGCCCTCTGGGCGTCGGCGGGTGCGCAAATCATGCAGATGGTGCCATCCTCTACCGATACGCCGCACTGGCCGAAAGCGCCGGTTTGGCACCGCTACGCTGCGCTGGCTTACTGGTTGGTGGGGGTTGGCGTTTCGCTGTTGACGGCATGGATGCTGTGGCGCCGCTATCGGGCGGGTAAGGATGCCGGGTATTGGCGCCAGCGCGCGGTGCGCGCCTTGCGTGCAGTGGGACTAAAAGACGATCGACCGGGGGTGGAGAGTTTGTTCTGGCAGCGGTTGCCAGTGGATCAGCGGGAAGCCGTGCGTGAAATCTATGTGGCCCAGCGTTACGGTCCGACACCGGATGCCGATGGTGATCGGCGTCTGTCTGTGGCCTTGGCCGCTCTGCGGCAAATGTTGCGAGAGGTTTCCTGATCCTCTGAAGCCGTTATGCTGTCTCGTGTTCCTGTTCGCCGGTCACGATCTGCCCGTGTTCCAGGTGGATGATCTGGTCGGCGAGGCGGGTGGTGCGCGGGCGGTGCGCCACGATGACGATGGTTTTCCGGCCATGGAGAGCGCTGAGGGTTTCCGCGATGCGTTCTTCACTTTCGCTGTCGAGGTTGCTGGTGGCTTCGTCAAGGACCAACACGGGGCGATCCAGATAGAGCGCCCGGGCGATGGCGAGCCGCTGGCGCTGGCCACCGGAAAGATTGCCGCCATTGCCCTTGATCATCGTTTCCAGTCCCCCTATGGGGGCTAAAAAATCCCAGGCGTGCGCTTGCCGCGCCGACGCCTCGGCGCGTTCATAATCGGGTTGAGCATCGGCATAGGCGATATTGCTCAGGGCGGTCCCGGTGAACAGTACCGGCTCCTGCGCGACAAAGCTGAAATAGCCGCGATAATCGCCGGCAGGGAGATCGCGGATGGACTGTCCGGCTACCGTAATATCTCCGCCGCCGGGCGGCAATAAGCCGAGCATCACCCGTACCAGACTGGTTTTGCCGCCGCCACTGGGGCCAATGATGGCGGTCGTCGTGAGCGGGGGAAGGGTGATACAGAGGTCGCGTAAAATCACCTCGCTCCCCAATTGCAGCTTGAGATCGTGGCACTGCCAGGTGCCCCAGGGACGCGGCGTTGGGGAGCGCTGGCTGGCTTCTGCCGGTTGATCCAGCCAGGCGAAGAGCCGGTCCGCGGCAGAAAGGCCTTGTTGCAGTTGATTGTTGGCCGAGGAGAGTTGGCGCAGAGGCTCATAGATCATACCCAGCGCCGTCAGAAAGCTGAAAAAGGCCCCCGTCGTCATTCCGCCGTTCACCACCTGGCTGCCTCCCAGATAGATGATGATGGCGATACCCAGCGCGGCAATCATTTCCATGATGGGAACCGTTGCCTTCTGGACGCGGGCAATCTGCATCATCAGGTCGAAGTAGTGACGCGCCTGAACGCCGAAGCGCTGCGCCTCAAAGCCCTCGCCACCCTGACTTTTGATCACCTCGGCACCGCGCAGGCTTTGAGAAAATTGGTCCATGATCTGGCCCATCTGCTCTTGTTGGCGCTCGCCGCGCCGGCGCAGCTTCTGGCCGAAACGAATCAAGGGATAAAAGGCGATGGGCAGGGTGATGAAGCTGATCAGCGCCAGCTTCCAGCTCATGTAAAACACTACCGCCATGAGCGCGACAATCTGGAAGGTGGAAAGGAAGAAACGCGCCAGCACCGAAAGGCCCTGCTGCAACAAGGTCAGGTCCAGACTCATCCGCGACAGAGTGCTGCCGTGGCTGTTATCGATGAGGGTGCCCAGGGGCAGGCGCAGAGTGTGGGCGAAAAGGCGTTCACGCAGGCCGCGCAGTACGTCTTCTTCGACGCGGGCGAGGGTGATGGCTTGTACGTAATCGGCACCACCTTTGACGGCGTAGATCATTATGACGCCCAGGGGCAGCCAGATGAGCATGCTGGCGTTGCGGTCGATGAATATCCGGTCGAGGACCGGCTTGATCATGTAAGCCACCCCACCGGTGGCCGCGCCAGAAATCACCATGAAGAGCATGGCGAGAAAGATGCGGCCCCGATACGCGCTGACCAGGCCGAGGAGCCGGCGAAAGCTGGGAGAACGCAACGCGGCGGGCGCGCCAGCGTCACTCACTCTTCGAGCAGACCCCGTTTATCTTTTACTTCCAGCCAGGCGTCGGCATCTTCGGGCGCCGCCTTCTTTTGAATAATAGCCGGCCAGCTCTTGGCGAGGCGGGCGTTGATTTCCTCAAACTCTTCCTGACCTTCGGGCAGGTCGTCATCGCGGAAAATGGCACCGGCAGGGCATTCTGGCTCGCAGAGGGTGCAGTCGATGCACTCATCGGGGTCAATGACCAGAAAGTTAGGCCCCTCACGGAAACAATCCACTGGGCAGACATCTACACAGTCTGTGTATTTGCACTTAATACAAGATTCAGTCACCACGTATGTCATGGGGGCCGGGCTCCTCACGTTTTAGTCAATGGGCTACGGCCGGAATCATCCGGCGGGCTGGGGGCCTATTCTAGCCTAAGGCGGGCGTGCTGCCCACAGGGGAGCTTGCAGGCATCCATGCCAATCAGGTACGTGGCGAAATCAGGAAAAGTTCGCTATAGTAAAAATCTGGACTTCATCCCGTCATCTCAACAGAGGAGAATTACGATGGCCGTATTAGTAGGCAAAGCTGCCCCCGATTTTGTGGCCCCCGCAGTGATGGCCGATAATAGCATCAACGAGAGGTTTCAGCTTTCTCAGCATATTAAAGGCAAATATGCGGTTCTGTTCTTTTACCCGCTCGACTTCACCTTTGTATGTCCGTCTGAAATTCTCGCCTTTAATCATCGCCTGAATGAGTTCAAGTCCCGCAATACTGAAGTCATCGCCTGTAGCGTGGACTCCCACTTCACCCACCTGGCCTGGAAGAACACGCCGGAAGAGAAGGGTGGCATCGGTCACATCCGGCTCCCCATGGTGGCGGATCTCTCCAAGAGCATCGCGCGCAATTATGACGTTTTGCTCAACGATGAAGTGGCGCTGCGCGGCTCCTTCCTGATCGACCGCGAAGGCGTGGTGCGTCACGAAGTGATCAACGATCTGCCTCTGGGTCGCAACATCGACGAAATGATCCGTATGGTGGATGCGCTGCAATTTTCTGAAGAGCACGGCGAAGTCTGCCCCGCACAGTGGGAGAAGGGTAAGGCGGGAATGAAGCCGACCAGTGAGGGCGTGGCCGACTTCCTGGCGCATCACGGCAAAGAACTCTGAGCACCGGTTGCCCTCGCGCCCACGGCAGAGACCTGCGTGGGCGAACAGGTAATATGGCCTGGACGTCAATCCGGGCCATATTATGGCGACTTAGTGCAGACTACGTCCGGCACCTTCTGCCGCTTCATCCATGACCGCCTTCACCTCATCCGAAAAATCACCCTGAGCCACTTGCTGGCGTCCTTCCTGAAAGAAGAGTGCCGCGTCAGCCGGCAAATGATGGAGGAGTGCCGCAAAAGCTCTACGCATTTCCGTAGGGTCCTGGGCACGGGTCGCCGTGATGCCCCAGTTCAGCAGCAGAATACGCCAGGGTCGGTGCGGATCAGCGCCATCCAGATCGGTGGCATAGTCTGCGGATGCCGCTTCTTTCACCTTGCCCATTAGCCGGGCCAGGGAACGCAGCTCGTCAGGCTCACCGCGACTATTGGCCAGAATGGCCAGGCCGTTGACGATAGGCTCCAGCGTGTGGATGGCGCCGTGTTGATTACATACCCATGCGGCAATGCTGACGGTGATCATTTCCAGGGCGGTCTTCGCCTGACGCTCGCCCAGACGGTCGGCCCAGGTAGCGAGATCCATCAGCAGGCCGATGGTCAGATCGCCGATGCGCTCCGGCTCGTCGGCGGGCAGTGAGGGGTCCCAGGCGGCAACCTCTGTTGCCAGCAGCGTGAAAAGCTGGCGCAGAGCGTCCACAATCATCGGCGGGGTGATCTGCTCTCCGGTGGCAATACCGCTCTCGGCAAAAGCACCAAGGATAGGTTTGGCGTATTGTTCAAAGCGCTGCTGTGCGCCTGAGATGTCCAGGATGAGAGCCACTGCTGCCTCCGATATGCCCGATGAAGTTGAGCGTGTTATGCTAGCACGGAATGGTGCCGGATTCCGCAGTTGGCGGTATCCTTTTTAATTCAGGAATTTTCTCATGTCGCACGCTAACCCCGTTTCTCCTGTTGATTTGCATATGCACTCCCTGGCCTCCGATGGCACCATGACGCCCACCGACCTGGTGCAGCGGGTACATGCAACCGGGGTGCGCGTCATGGCGCTGACTGACCATGACAACACCGCGGGGCTTGAGGAGGCCAGGGTGCAGGCGACGACACTGGATATTCAACTGGTCCCCGGCGTTGAAGTCTCCAGCGAATGGAACACCCAGGGCATCCATATCGTTGGTCTTTTCATTGATCCGGCGAATAGCATCTTACAGGATGGTTTGAGTCGGATTATGGCCTTCCGCGACTGGCGTGCCTTGGAAATCGGACGTTTATTAGAAAATGTCGGCATCCCTGACGCAGAAGCCGGAGCGCGAGCGATGGCGGGCAGTCGTATGGTGGGGCGTAGCCACTTTTCGCGCTGGTTGGTGCGTGAGGGATACTGTGCAGACGCGAATGAGGTCTTTGGCAAGTATCTTGGGCGCGGTTGCAAGGCCTACGTGCCCAGCGACTGGATTCCCATGACCGAAGCGGTTGGCTGGATCAACGCGGCCGGTGGATCTGCCGTTCTGGCCCACCCTGGCCGCTACAAACTCAGTGGTAACCGGCTGCGTACCTTGCTCACCGAGTTCCGGGATGCGGGGGGCATCGGCCTTGAGGTTTGTTCCGGCAGCCAGGTGGCCGGAGATCGCGAGCACCTGGGGCGTCTGGCACAGCAACTGGGCATGGTGGGTTCAGTCGGCTCCGACTTTCACGGCCCGGATGTTGGTCATGCGGCCATCGGCCATCTGCCGGCCTTGCCCGAAGGTGTCGAACCGGTCTGGGATCGCGCCGGTATTCACGTTCACTGACCGGTCAATCTTGTCGGTTTTTCTGATGGTTATGCGCATTTCCATCAGCACGGCACTATGGTAGCTTTGCACTCCATTGTGGATGCATATCAGAGGAAACAGGGTGCAAAAAAGCCAAGAGCCATCACACTACGCCAACTGGGGCATGTTCGTGTTGCTGCTGATTTACGCTGGCGCCGCATACACTCTCAGTCCATTCGCCGGTCCTCTACTGATGGGGGCGGTGCTGACGACGGTGGGTTGGCCCTGGCAGTTGCGACTGGAGCGGGGTTTTCATCTCCCGCGCTGGCTGGGTTCGCTTATACACGCCCTGGCGTGGGTGGCGATCATCATTATTCCTGCGGTCATTATTGTCGATTCTGTGTTGCCCCAGGTAGTATTACTCATCTCCCGCTGGCAGTCAGGTGGTCCGCTTGTCGATGTACCGCCGGGAGTGATGCAGATTCCCTACGTCGGTCACTGGTTGCTCAGCCATTTGCATGGGCTGAATGGTGCCTATCTCTCCGCACTGCTCAGTGCGCATTCCGGCCTCATCACCGATTCCCTGGGTCAGCTCTGGATATTCACGTTGCATACGTTTTTTGCCGCGCTGACCGTGTTTGCGCTGGCCCTGCATGGTGAGCGTCTCACGGAAGCGTTGCGCCTGGGGGCTACACAATTCTGGGGTCGTGATCGTGGCGATCGTTACTTGGCCGCCTGCCGGGATGCGGCGCGTTCGGTGCTGATCGGCCTCATTGGTGTAGGTGTGGTAGAGGGTATGTTTATCGGCATTGCTTACGCTGTTGCGGGCCTAAGCATGTGGCCCCTCTGGTTGGTGGCTACCGCACTGATATCACCGATTCCCTTTGGGGCCACGGCCGTAGTTGGCGCGGCCACCCTGTGGCTCGCTTTTACGGGGCATTGGATTGCCGGTCTGCTTGTTCTCGCCTGGGGGCTTATCGTCATTACCGCAGCGGACCTGGTGGTACGCCCACTGCTCACTGGCTCGCAGACGCAGGCCCCCTTCTTTCTGGTGTTCTTCAGTATTCTTGGTGGCGCGGAGGCCTTCGGCTTGATCGGCCTGATTATCGGACCTATTCTGGTACTGCTGGCGCGCGGGGTATGGCGCGCCTGGGAGCGGCGCATTCGCTTACAGGAGTAAGCGCGCAGATCACTGCGGTTTACAGAATCGCCCAAGCTTTGAGTATTATCTTTGTAAAATCAGGAGAGTATCATGGACTACTCAATGTTGGATCAACAATACAATCAGTTGCAGCAACAGACTCAGAACAACCTGCAGGCCTTACAACAGGTGGCTGGGCGGGTGAATGCCATGGCACCGGATAATTTGACCGGACGCGAGATCAATATGGAATTGCGCAGCCTGGCCATGAACCTACAACAGCAACAGCAGAATGTGGGGATGATGCTGCAGCAGATGGCGCAGCATATCCAGCAGTTGGAAATGCAGATGCAGGGGATGGGGCAGGGGGGTATGAACCCCAATATGGGACAGCAGCGTCCCTGGAATGCGCCCATGCAGGGGCAGCCGGGTATGGGCAGCGGTTTCCTGGGTAATGTCGTGACCGGTCTGGGTCTGGGTGCGGGTTTCGCGGTGGCGGACAACATCGTTGACGATATTTTCGACAGCTTCTAAGTCTATATGATAATCACGCATTTTGATGATTCCTTGCGGGTTGCGCTCAGTTCATGACGCTACCGTTGTCGGCGTATCTGGATCTGGAGCCGCGCGTTCTTGCCTGGGCTGCAGGACAGGGATGGCAGTTGCAGCGTACCGGTCCCTTGCGACGGGATGAATGGCCGTTGCCGCGTCTGGAGTTTCTCCGCGAGGGCGTGTTGACGCCCGGCGAGTGGGACGCTGCACTTACGGCCTGTCCCCTGTTTATGGAGTTGGTCTCCGGCAAGCGGGAGGCACGGAGTCGGGAAGGTATCGGGGTAAAATTTTATCAGGCCCCGACCGAGTCCCTGGGTTTTGCGCAGATCGCCCATACGGGGCCAGCCGAGTTCGTAGCGGTATGTCGCAACTTGCCGGGCTGGGATGAGGCCCCGGCACCAGACGAGGCGGCGGCTTTTGCGCGTGTTGGTCTGCCTTGTGTGCCACCCTCCCAGCGTAATCCTGAAGTGTTTACAATGTTGGCGGGGGTGCCGGGTGACTGAAGAATCCCTCTATGGTATCCACGCCGTCAGCGCCGCGCTGGATTCAGAAGAATTGCTGGAGCTCTGGGTGGCGATTGAGCGGCGGACCGATGACCGTGTTGCGCCCTTACTGCAAAAAGCCACGGAACAGCACCTGCCAGTGCATGAATGGCGGAGCACGGCATTGGGTCGGAGGCTGAATACCGATAAGCATCAGGGCGTGGGCGGCTTGCTGCGCGCCTTTTCCGGGCAGGACTTCGAGACGATCCTGGCGCAATTGGATGACCGTGGCTTCCTGCTGGTGCTGGATGGTGTTCTCGATCCGCACAACCTCGGTGCCTGTCTGCGCAGTGCGGAAGCGGCAGGGGTCGATGCAGTGATTCTGCCCAAGGATAATGCCTGCCCGGTCAATGCCACCGTGCGCAAGGCGTCTGCCGGATCGGCATCCCGCGTTCCGGTCTGTACGGTGACCAATCTGTCACGCACCCTGTCCGCTCTGCAAGAGGCGGGTTTCTGGCTGGTCGGGATGGCGGGGGAGGGTGTTCAGAGCCTTTATACGCTCGACCTGAATATACCGCTGGTGATGGTGATGGGGGGGGAGGAGAAAGGTTTGCGCCGCCTTACTCGCGAGCACTGCGATTACCTGGCGCATATTCCCATGCTGGGATCTATCGAAAGTCTGAATGTATCCGTCGCTACCGGGATTTGTCTCTTTGAGGCGGCCCGGCAGAGGCGGAGTCTGTCTCCCGTCCAGCAATCGGGCAGAAAAAATTCGCCAGAATCCGCCAGAGGGTCATAAAACGCATGCTGGTAGATTCTCACTGTCATCTGGATTTCGACGATTTTGATGCCGATCGGGCTGGCATTCTGGCTCGCGCCCAGGCGGCTGGGGTGCAAGAAGTGCTGGTTGCGGCGGTCGTCGAGGCGCACTGGCCGCGGGTACGGGCCTTGGCTGCCGAGTACCCTGGCGTGTGGGCGGCAGCAGGCGTGCATCCCAATGAACCCGCAGCAGAGACCCCGGAATGGGAATCTCTGCTCGCTGCCCTGGCGTCTGACAAAGTGGTGGCCGTCGGCGAAACCGGCTTGGATTATTTCCGCAGTGAAGGGGATCTGTCCTGGCAGCGGGAGCGATTTGCCCGGCATATAGCCGCCGCCAAGGCCACGGGAAAGCCGCTGATCGTCCACACCCGTGCGGCGGCGGCAGACACCATCGCCATGCTGCGCAGCGAAGAGGCGGCGGCAGCCGGCGGCGTCATCCATTGTTTCACCGAAAACTGGGATTTTGCGAAGGCCGCCATGGATATGGGCTTTTATATCTCCTTTTCCGGCATTGTGACTTTCAAGAAGTCCATTGAATTGCAGGCTGTGGCCAGGAAGGTGCCGGCGGATCGCCTGCTGGTGGAGACGGACGCCCCTTATCTAGCACCCGCGCCGCAACGTGGCCGGCGCAACGAGCCTGCTTTTGTCGCTCACGTCGCGGCCTTTCTCGGGGCGTTGCGGGGCGAAACGCTGGAGGATATCGCCGCGCAGACCACGGCCAATTTTCACGCACTGTTTAAGCACGCGGTGGCGGCATGAAGATTGTATTCCTCGGTACGGGGTCCAGTGCCGGAACGCCAGCGATTGCCTGCCATTGCCCGGTTTGTTGCAGCGCTGATCCACGCAACCACCGCCTGCGGGCCAGTATTCTGGTGCAGGATGGGGGTACCAATCTGCTGGTGGATACCGGTCCGGACCTGCGCCAGCAGATGTTGCGCGCCGGCGTGCAGATGCTGAGTGCCGTGTTGTATACCCATTTTCACGCCGATCATATCAATGGTGTCGATGACCTGCGTGCCTTCAATTTTGCGCAGAAGGCCGTGATCCCTTGCCATGCGGATGAGCGCACGGCAATAGAATTGGAAACCCGGTTTCGCTATTGTTTTCTGCCGCCGGATATCACTTGGGCGAAACCTTCGCTCTCCATGCACCGGATAGCATCGCCGCAGACCTTTGGTGGGGTTGCGGCGACACCAATACCCGTGATGCACGGTCATCTGCCCATTCTCGGGTACCGTTTTAACGACGTGGCGTATCTGACCGATCTAAAAACCATCCCTGATAGCAGCCTGATGCTGTTGCAGGGGCTGAAAGTCCTTATTCTTGACTGTTTGCATTACGAAGAGCACCCCACCCATCTTAATGTGGAAGAGGCCTTGTACTGGGCGCGGCGCATTGGCGCAGAGCGGACCATTTTTACCCACATGACCCATGATATTGATTATGCGACGTTGGCTGCGGAGTTGCCGGAAACGATCATTCCCGCCTATGACGGTATGGTCGTGGACCTTTGAGCGCATGCTGCTGATGGCCGGGTGTATGCAAAAAATGTTTGACATCGCCGACATGAATCCATATATTACGCCGCATCGGGGCCATAGCTCAGCTGGGAGAGCGCTTGAATGGCATTCAAGAGGTCAGCGGTTCGATCCCGCTTGGCTCCACCAATTAAATCATGCGATTACGTCATCTTTAATTACCCCGACCAAACGCGATTGTGACAATTTTGTGCCATACGCCGAAGAGCTTTTTCTTCGGCTGCCCAAGTTTTATTGCAAATGGGGCAAAAGTCCGGCGAGTTGTTTTTCCGAAATCATCCCCGGAATTCGTCCAAGCTGACCACTTTTCACGCGATAAAGTATGGCTG
>NZ_DAHVHY010000063.1 GCF_027322205.1 Acidithiobacillus sp. | reverse complement strand
AGGCGCGTCGCCGAGTGCGTGCCCACCACGGCAGGAAGCCCAAGACTTCTGGCAAGAATAGCGGAGTGGGAGTTTGCCGCACCAAAGTCAGTTACCCAGGCGAGCACCTTGTCTTTTTTCATCAACACCGTATCGGCTGGCGTCAGATCTTCGGCGATGATGATCTGACCCTCGGCGCTCTGTAGTACAGGGGTCTTTACACCAATCAGATGGCGCAACACCCGGTCTATCACCTGAATAATATCTTCCCGCTTGGCGCGCAAATACGCGTCTTCCATGCGGTCAAAAATCTCCAGCAGCCGCTCCCGCTCCAAATGAATAGCCCAGGCGGCATTGCGATGTTCATCACGAATAGACCGCAGGGGCCGTTCGCGCAGCGCTGGATCATCGAGCATCAGCAAGTGCGCATCGATAAACAGACGGGTATCTTGCGGGGCATCACTCGGGATCGCGTCGCGCACCGAGAACAGCTCATCCCGGGCGCTGCTCAGTGCCGCACGCAGGCGCAGCACTTCCGGCTCTATGGCTTCAGGCAACAGTATATGTTCTGGGATATCAAGGGTGGTTGGCTCCAGTACCAGCGCCGTACCGATGGCAATGCCACCAGAGGCGCCAATCCCCGCCAGTTCAAAACTCATGATTCTTCACCAAAACGATCCGCCGCGAGTGCGAGCAAGGCATCGGCGCAAGCCTGTTCACCCTCACCATCTGTTTCCAGGGTCAGAATAGTCCCCTGCGCCGCAGCGAGGGTCATTAGCCCCATGATGCTCTTACCATTGACCCGTTGACCGTTACGCGCCAACCAGACCGTGCAGGGATAACGCGCCGAAAGGCTGACAAATTTAGCCGAAGGCCGCGCATGCAGGCCGAGTCGATTGATAATGGGATAGTCTACGCGCAGGGTCACTGGCACTTGCCTCTTTTCTCATGAACAAAAATCACTCAGGCATCCTCAGATACATAGCGCGCGGTCGCGCTGTTCGAGAATATCGGCAACACCCTGGACACCGCCTTCCAGAGCACCCTGACGTGCTGCTGCCAGCCCTTCACCGCGCCGCGCCAAGGCACGCAGGAGCATCGCCAGATTAAGGCCACTCACCGCCGCCACCCGACCTTCCGGGAGAATAGCCGGAATGAGGTTGGCGGGGGTGGCACCGTAGAGATCATTTAGAATCAACATAGCGTCGCCCTCCCTCATTTTCTCTAACAAACCCCACAAGCGCCGACACCCCTCCTCGGGCGGCTGATCAGGCAGGATTTCCAGAATCTCCAACGCCGGCGGCATGGTCCCGAAAATATGCCGGAGCACTGCCGCGAAGGCCTCGCCCAGTCCCGCGTGAGTCAGGAGCACGATGGTAATCATTTCAGCGTCTCGGTAATACCCAATTCCCGATGCTGAATCAGGACCCGCTGTCCTTCTCCAGCAAGTAGTTGCGCCAATGCCTCCACCATATATACGCTGCGATGCTGTCCTCCGGTACAACCCAGAGAAACCGTCACATAGTTACGGTGCTCTTGCGCAAAGGGCTCCAGCCATGCCTGCAGGAAGCTGCGCAACGAATTGAAAGCGCGAACCACCTCTGGCGCTTTCTCCAGGAAGTCCCGCACCAGGGCATCACGCCCCGTCAGGGCACGAAGTTCGGGATTGTAATGGGGATTGGGCAGGGCGCGCAGATCAAAAACAAAGTCAGAGTCCAAAGGAAGACCTTTTTTGAAGGCAAAAGACTGCAACAACAAGACCAGGCCGCTGTAATGATGCGACGCCAGACTCCATGCCTGCACCCGCAAACGCAACTGATGGGTATTGATCTGGGAAGTGTCGAGACGCTTGTCAGCCACATCGGCAAGCGGTTGGACCATCTCGCGTTCACGCCTCAACACGGTAAGCAGCGATTCGCCCAAGGCTGCTGCGAGGTCATCGGTGAGGGGATGACGGCGGCGAGTTTCACTGAAACGGCGCAGCAAGCTACCCTCATCCGCTTCCAGAAAAAGGATGCGAGGGCGCAAAGCGTAACGCTCGCGCAGTTCGGCCAGCGCCTGCGGCAGAGCGGCGAGAAACTCGCGGTTACGCACATCAATACTCACGGCGGCGAGCATGGAGCTGGCATCCCGCCGCGCCAACTGGGCCCCGAATTCCACCAACAAGGTAGCAGGCAGGTTATCGACGCAGTAATAACCCTGGTCTTCCAGTGCTTGCAGGACCGTAGATTTTCCTGAACCGGATAAACCACTGACGATAATAAAGTCCTGCTCCGCCATCAGTTTTTCCCGACACTCAATCGTACCTGCGCCTCAAAATCCGCGAGCATATCGCCACCGGACTCCTTTACATACTGACTGCGTGCCGCCGCCTCGACCAGTACTGCCAGATTACGCGCCGCAGAAGCGGGCAAGCATAACCGGGGTAATTGAGTTCCGAGAAGATCCAGGTGATCCACTTTACCCTGCAAGCGATCGATATCCGCCATTTCCATATCGCGCATATCCTGGATTTCAACGACCAGCCGGATACGTTTGGAATGCACGATGGCAGCGGCGCCGAAAAATTCTCGGATATTGATAATGCCCAGACCACGTACTTCCAGAAAATTACGCAGCGGGGCCGGACAGTGCCCTGTCAGGATATTCGGGGCTTCGCGGATACAGAGCACGCTATCATCGGCCACCAGGCGATGACCACGACTGACCAGCTCCAAAGCCAACTCGCTCTTGCCAATCCCTACCTCGCCCTGCAAAAGCAATCCGACCCCAAGCACATCGACCAGCACACCATGCACCTGCTGACGCGGCGCTAGCTCTTGATGCAGGTAGTGTTGCATCCACGCCAGAACCATCTTCGCGCCCATTGGCGTCGTCATCACGGCGATATGCCTGGCTTTCAAAGCTTCATAGAGGTGCCCATCCAGCACCTGGTCTTCACAAATAACGAGCAGACGCAGCTTATGGGGCAAAAACTGTTCCATAGCCTCTGGATGAGCATACAGGTAGGCAAGTTCGCAATCCCCGGCAATCTGTACCACATGCGGCCGGATAAAATTAAAAAATCCGACCAGCGCCGCCCCACCCACATCATCTTCCGCCCGGGGATCACCGCGGAGGTGATGGTCTTCCCCAGGTTGATGCAGACACTGCCAGTGCAATTCGCTGTGCAGGTCCTCACAGAGCCGATGCAGGCTAATTTGTCGTTCCATACCTCTGCCTTGCCCGGCACTCACGGCTGTAACCAGCTTGGCTTGTGGTGCCGATTACGCCGGGCTCGTCAACAAACGAAAAAACTCCTGGGGATCCGGAGTATTCATCAATGCTTCGCGCACTTCGTCCGCGGCGAGTTTCGCGGCCAATGCGGAGAGCGTCTCCAGATGCGCGGTCGCGGCCGCTTTGGGCACCACTACCGCCAGAAAGATATACACATCCAACCCATCCGGCGCCGCAAATGGAATACCCTGCGTTGTGCGCAACGCGGCAATGGCTATCTGACTCACGCCCTCCATCCGGGCATGGGGCAAAGCCACGCCATGCCCGATGCCGGTAGATCCTTGCATCTCGCGGTTTTGCAAAGCCATTGCAATCCCCTCAGCAGATAGTCCCGTAGGCCCCGCCAGAATTTCCGCCAACACTCGCAGCACACCACCGGCATCGGCCACCGGCGGATCCATACGAATATTTATTGGGGAAAGAGACAGGTTTATCATGGCTATGTCAGTCGATTTCCGCAATGGCCGCCAAACCAGCGGGATGATCATTACGGCGATCCTGCAGCTTTTCCTTATAGCTATGCACCTGCGCTTCCAGTTTGTCGGCCACCAGATCTATAGCTGCGTACATATCGGCATCATGTACCTCGGCATGGAAGACGTGCCCAGGGGCATTGACAGTAATATCTACGACGTTAGTCAGCTTTTCGTGGGGAAGGTGCTTCAGCACCACCTGGGCGTTAATGACGTGGTCGAAGTAACGACCGAGACGTCCAATCTTTTCATCGACATAGCTTTTAATGGCATCCGTCAAATCCAAGTGTTGCCCGGTAATAGTAATTTGCATGGCGCTCTCCTACCCAATAGTGATGTGATCGTTATGAATCCTATCCCGCTGCGGGGTCCGCTTCCAGTGTAGCGCCAACGGCGCCGGCAAAAAACCCTGGCGGTGGCATCCCACTCACAAACGACGACGCTGGCTCGCAGTAGGAATATTGGCCGCCTCGCGGTACTTGGCCACCGTCCGCCGGGCAATCTGAATACCCTGATCGGCCAGCACCTTGGCGATTTCCGCATCGCTCAGGGGATGACGTGCGCTCTCGGCCTGCGTCATCTTGATGAGTAGCGCGCGAATCGCCGTAGCCGACGCGGAACCGCCGCTGTCGGTACCCACATGACTGGAGAAAAAGTATTTAAACTCGTAGAGACCGCGGGGCGTAACCATGTATTTCTGATTGGTGACCCGCGATACCGTCGACTCGTGCATTTCCACCGCCTCGGCAATATGACGCAAGACCATGGGCCGCATGGATTCCGGCCCGTTGGCAAAAAAGTCCTTCTGCCTTTCGACAATAGCCCTCGCCACCTTCAATATGGTTTCCTGGCGACTTTGCAGACTCTTGATGAACCAGCGCGCCTCATTGAGTTGATCCTGAATATATTTATGCGCCGCATCTTTCCCGCCCGCCATGCCCGCATAACGACCGTTGATGCGTAATTTAGGCATTGCCTCGGGATTCAGATCGACGCGCAGACGCTTACCCGTCCAGCGCACGATCACATCAGGGATGACGTACTCGGTGCTCTCTGCACCCACCTCTTCGCCCGGTTTAGGATTCAGGGCGGAGATCAACGCCATCGCCCCACGCAACGTCTCCTCATCCACCTCCAGCATCGCACACAAACGTGGGTAATCGTGGCGTCCAAGGGCTTGCAAGTGGTCCTTCACAATGCATTGCGCCAGCAATATGGACGCATCCTTATCCTCTTCGACCATCTGCTTCAGTTGCAGCAAGAGACACTCACTGAGATCACGGGCACCCACGCCCGGCGGGTCGAAGTCCTGCACGCGCAACAACACGGCCAACAGCGCATCTTCTTGCACATTCATATTGACGGCAAGATCTTCCAGGCTTTCCGCCAGATAACCGCGCGCATCAATAGCATCGATGATCAACTCCGCCATATTGCGCTCATCAGTACTGAAGTGCGTCATATCAGCCTGCCAGCGGAGATAGTCCTGCAAGCTCTGATTGTGACTGCTGCGCGATTCAAAATCTGGCATATCTTCGTCGGAACCACTGCCAGAGCCTGACGTTCCCAAGTCGAAAACATCGTCCCACTGGCTGTCTAAAGGCAATTCATCCGGTAACGTATCCTCCGCGGACAGATCCAACTGACGGTCTTCGGAAGGCGCCTCAACCGTCTCTGGGGCTGACTCGCTGCCGCCTTCTTCATCCCCAGCCTCCTCATCAAGCAGCGGGTTGCTCTCCAGCATGCTTTGAACTTCTTGCTGCAGATCAACCGTCGACAACTGCAGCAGGCGAATCGCCTGTTGCAGTTGCGGGGTCATGGCCAGATGCTGGCCGAGCTTGAGTTCTAAACCTTGTTTCATAATTTCCAAAAATCAGATTTGAAACTGATCTCCCAGGTAAACCTGCCGCACCATGGGATCATCCACGATTTCCTGCGGACTGCCCGCTGTCAGCACTTTGCCATCATGCAGTATATAGGCGCGTTCGCAAATGCCTAAGGTCTCGCGCACGTTATGGTCGGTGATCAGAATACCGATGCCACGCTCACGCAACTCCTGGATAAGCCGTTGAATTTCCAGAACAGAAATAGGATCAATACCGGCGAAGGGTTCATCCAGCAAAATAAAACGCGGACTCATGGCCAGCGCTCGCGCAATTTCTACCCGCCGCCGCTCGCCACCCGACAGGCTATGTCCTTTGGTGTCACGCAACTGATGAAGATGCAGTTCACTCAGAAGTTGCTCCAAACGCTCCTGCCGCTCCACCTTACTCAACGGCAGGGTTTCCAGCACGGCAAGAACATTGTCAGCGGCACTCATCTGACGAAAGACCGAAGGCTCCTGGGGAAGGTAACCCAGCCCCATGCGGGCCCGCTCATGCATAGGCAGTGCAGTGATGTCCCTCTGCTGCAAAAAAATATGACCGCGCTCAGGGCGCACTAGTCCGACCATCATGTAAAAGGTGGTGGTTTTCCCCGCTCCATTAGGCCCGAGCAACCCCACCACCTCACCTGCCGCCACCTGCACCGAAACATCACGCACCACGGCTCGCCGCCGATACGACTTGAAAAGGGATTGCGCTTGCAAAAGCTCGTTCATGGCCTCCCACCACCCGTGGAGCGGCTGGCCGCAGCGGGATAGAAGATCGACTGCACCCGCTGACCGGGATCTCCGGTGACAGCAGTTTTCTGATTCTGCAGGAAATAGGTGACCTGCTGACCATTGATCTCATTCTTTTCCTGCCAGAGATGGGCATTACCAATGAGCACAATTTCGCCGCTGCCCGGCTTATAGACCAAGGTGTTGCCATACCCGTGGCGCTGCGCACTGGACATGGTGAAGGTAACCGGGCTCCCCACCGCCGTAGCCTGCTGCACCTTGCCACCGACTGCGTCGATAGTGAGCTTATCAGCATGGATGACCACATCACCCTGGGTCATGACCACATTCCCGGTATAAATGGCCTGCTGCTGCGGTTTATTCTCGCCATGCAGGGCATCCGCGCTGATCTGAATAGGACCCTTACCCAGCACCTGCTTCGCAACCGGTGCAGCCAGGGCGGTGATAGAAACCACAACAAGTAAGAACGGCCAGAAGCGCCGGGAAGAAAATCGCTTAGGGAACATACACGCCACGCACATCATGCAAAATATTTACCTCTTGGGTTTTTACCGAAGCCCGGAGACCTACCCCGGTCATCCAGTCCTGACCCCGCTCCAGTCGTACTGGCTCGTGGGACGTAATAATGCCCGTTTGCGGATCATAGTGCACCTTTGTGGTGAGTATGTGGGTATCCGGTTGCAAGGTACCGATAACATTACCTGACAAGATAATCTGATGACTATGACCCTCTACCATACCCTGATTAGCACGCAGATGGAGTTGCTGTCCTGGCTTGAAACGCTCGACGGCAATTTGACTGAGCATGGTCCGATCGACACGCGGTTCGTGATAAGCCGCCCGGGCAGTGGCCAGCAAATCCAGTTTCCCGGCCGCCGTGTACTGGCGCATGACCACATCTTCGGCCGCCTGATCTCCCTTATGGATTTGACCGTGCCAGTCGATGTACGGCAAAGACAGTGGATGCTGCGGCCACGACCACCACACGAGTGCCGCAAGAAGCAGCAGGAGCAGCGACAGACCCAAGCCGGGGGCGCGGAAACGCGGCATCAGTTTACGCGACATAACCCGATTTCGGATTGCTTGATGATCAAAGCAGGGCTCCAGCAGATCTGGCGATGATTGCTGGCCAATGCCCCTGCGCTCGCAGAATCAACTCGCAGAGCTCCCGTACCGCACCACGGCCACCCCACTGCACACTCTGCCAGTGCACTCGACAACCGATCTCCGGGTGGGCATCAGCCGGAGCCGTGGCCAGACCAACGCGGGTAAGAATAGGCAGATCAATAAGATCATCTCCCATATAAGCCACCACCGCGTCATCCAGACCAAGAGCGATTTTGAGTTCCGTGTAGGCCAGATTCTTGTCCGAGCAGCCCTGATAAATCCGCTTGATGCCCAGGTCGTGAGCACGATGGGCGACCGCCGGGGAGTAGCGCGCGGTAATGATGGCAACCTCTATACCGCGTTCCTGCACGAGCTTGATGCCGTAACCATCACGCACATGAAAGGCTTTACTCTCCTTGCCATCATCGTCAAAAAATAAGCGGCCATCCGTCAACACGCCATCCACGTCCAGAATCAACAGGCGGATCCGGGCAGCACGCTTCAACAAATCTGCGGCAGACGATATCAATTCATTCATATGATACCTGCGCGCAGCAAATCGTGCATATTCAAGGCACCAATCAGCCTCGCCTCACTATCGATGACCAGCAGCGCGCCAATGCGATGATCTTCCATCAGGGCGAGGGCTTCAGCAGCAAGGGCCTCGGCGACAATAGTGGCCGGTTTGGCATGGGCCAGTTCAGCCATGGGCTGTTCCCAGATGTCCTGGCGCCGCGCGAAAGCACGGCGCAAATCACCGTCGGTAAAAATCCCCAGCACCCGATCTTCCATATCCACCACTGCCGTCATTCCCAGCCCTTTGCTACTAATCTCCAGTATCGCTTCGCATAATGGTGTATCTGCCTGCACCTTAGGCAGGCTGGTGCCCTGGTGCATCACATCCTGCACCCGCAGCAGCAGGCGTTTGCCGAGGCTGCCACCGGGATGGGATAGAGCAAAATCATCTGCCGAAAAACCGCGTGCCTGCAAAAGCGCCATGGCCAGGGCGTCTCCCATGGCCAGGGTTGCTGTCGTCGATGCCGTGGGCGCCAAATTGAGGGGGCAGGCCTCCCGCGCCACACCGCAGTTGAGATGCACCGCGGCACTGCGCGCCAGAGTGGACTGCGGGTTGCCAGTCATGGCAATCAAGGGCACCGCGAGGCGTTTGACCACAGGCAAAATAGCCAGAAGTTCGGCAGTCTCTCCGGAGTTGGAAAGAGCAAGCAGGCAATCCTGGCGGGTGAGCATACCCAGATCGCCGTGGCTGCCTTCGGCGGGATGCAGGAAAAGAGCAGGGCTGCCCGTACTGGCCAAGGTCGCTGCAATTTTTTTAGCGATAATTCCGGACTTACCCATGCCACTGACGACAATCCGGCCGGGGCAGTTCAGCAGGAGCTCGCACGCTCCCACAAAATCTACGTCAAGACGCGCTTCCAGTGCCGCCACCGCCGCCGCTTCCAAGCGCAACACATCCCGGCCGGTAGCCAGCAGACTTTCTGACGTTACGGTCGGTGCAGTCACCGGTAGTCGTCAATCCGCATGCGCAGGATCCTGTCTCTGGATGGCTTCATAGACCGCATGGCAATGGGGATGCGCGGTCATGACCTTATCCACATCCGCAAATGAAGCGTTCTGCAGCAATTTCCAGCATTTCAGGTTTTCGGCAGCTAGCGCATCAGGATGCCGGGCGTACCAGCCCGTACTGTCATGGGGGGCTGCAGCATCACCTACCTGCCCGCGTGCCCACCATAAGAGCAAGGCAAAGAGCGCAAGCGCACCAATAATAACCAAAGCGTAAACGATCTTCATAAATGTGCTGGTTAACCTGAATTAGGGTTGGGTCACACTTCTTCCTGATACTGCTGGTTCAATAATTGCACAAGCAGCCCTTCACGGGCCACAATATCGGCCATTAACGCAGAACTTATGGCCTTCCACACGGTACGGAAGGCGGCAAGATCTGCCCCATCATTAAACTGCTCTGCAATTTCGCTGACTTTTTCCAGGGACTCACGCGTCTGCAGACTGGTACTCAGAGCATTCTTGATTTGTTCCCGAGGGTGCGGAATCCAACTCCGGTCATTCCCATAGGAGCGCAAGCGCTCCCCGAATTCGAGCACCCGTTTGTGCAACTTGCCCGACAAGCCGATCTGGCTGCTACGCAGATCTCCCCAAACCGCCAGATCCATGAGCAGGCACCACTCCCGGCGCCAGCGGTCGCGCAAGTCGGCATTCAGACCCACCGCCGCATGCACCGCTGCCTGATCAAAGCTCATGGGAAACCCCCGCACAAGCGCGCTGGGCCGCTCGCAACCGCTCTGGCGTACCTACATCTACCCATTTTCCTTGATACAAGTTCCCCTCCACCAGGCCCGCCGCAATCCATTGCCGCAACCAGGGAGTCAGCGGAGCCGACCGTTCAGGAAAGTCCCGCAACAACTCCGGGTCAAGACGCGCGATGCCTGCATAAGTATGACGTTCTTCGCCCACCAACGCCACCATGCCGGCAGACAATGCAAAATCTCCCTGCGGGTGCTGCATCGGGTTGGGCACCAACACCAGATGCGCGCGCGCGGGGGAAGACTGACAAATCTGCGCCCAGGGAAAGTCCGTGCAGATATCACCATTCACCAGCAAAAAAGGGCTGTTTCCCAATAAGGGCAGAGCGCGAACAAGAGCGCCACCCGTCTCCAGACGGCCATCACGCTCGTCGCTGTAATGGATGCGTAACCCCTGCCAGTCTTGACCCAGAGCCCGCATGATCGCATCACCCAGATGCCCGACATTGATGACCACATCGCGAATGCCCGCCACCGCCAGCGACTCCAGGTGGCGCGCGATAAGGGATTTTCCAGCAACCTCCAGCAAAGGCTTCGGGACATGATCGGTAAGAGGCCGGAGTCGCTCGCCCCGACCCGCAGCCAGGATCATCGCCCGGGTAACGGCGGTTGCCATAGGGCAAAAAGCTCCTGATAAGACTCCAACAGTGGGTCGGCATCCAGGGCATCTACGACATAGGCCCAGAACCTGGGTAGAAAATCGAGATAACCCGATTTCCCGTCGCGGTAAGCCAGACGACAGAAAATACCGAGAATCTTCAGGTTACGCTGCAGCGCCATGCGCCCGACACGGCGCAGGAAATCCGTCGGTGACGACAGGGCGACACCATGCTGATGCGCCGCAAAAAAATCCAGTGCCCAGGCATCCCGTTGTGCCCGTCCCCAATCCCAGTAGCGATCCCAAAGCAGAGAAGCCAGGTCATAGGTCCATGGCCCGTGCATGGCGTCCTGAAAATCAATCATGGCCAACAGCCCCGTGTCCCGCTGAATAATGAGGTTGCGCGCATGAAAATCCCGGTGGACCCAGACCTGCGGCTGCGCTGCGGCATTATCCAGCAACACGGTAAAAAGTGTTTGCAGGACACTTCTCTGTTGCAAACTCAGAATCAGGCCAAGGTGCCTGCCTAGATACCAGTCCGTAAACAGGGCCAACTCGTCCCGCAAACGGGTCGGTGAGAAAAATGGCAAGGGGGGCAATGCCGCCTGCCTCTGCCCGGCCTGCTGCAGTTTGAGGATCAGGGTCATTGCCCGCTGCATCCACCGGTCCACATCCGAACCCGCGTCCAGCACCCTTTTAAGATCGTCGTGCCCTAAATCCTCCAGCAGCACAAAGCCGGGGCCTATTTGGGCGGCCAGTACCAGGGGCACCGGCAGGGCTGCTCGGGCAAAACGGTGCTGCACCCGCAAAAAGGGCAGAATATCCTCCGGCGGAGGAGCATCCATGAAAACAAGGCCTGGCGGCAGGCGCCAGTAACGTCGCCCACTGGCATCACCGGGAATGGCGTGCGCCTGCGCTACCATAACGCCCTGCTGTGCGAGCCAGTGCGCGGCGGCGGACGACAGAGGGGCCTCCGCTGCCGCGGTGTGAGAATTCAGTGCAAGGAAAGATTGCGACATAAAAGCATTCTGTGCGATTTTAGGCGCCTATGAAAAGTCCTTTGCACAGTATCGGAAAATCCCGACCCCGGCCAATCCTTCCGGGGAGAGGTAGCCATGTCCTTTCCGGCATTCGCCTGGCACTGCTGGGCGCCCTGCTGACACCCGGAATAGCTATCGCCGCTACCGTAGAGAGTCCGGTCACTCTTTATGCCGATCAGGTCCACGGCCTTGGCAGCGGCCACTGGACAGC
>NZ_DAHVHY010000062.1 GCF_027322205.1 Acidithiobacillus sp. | reverse complement strand
TGGATAACACCGCGACAGCAAGGATTGTTAAGCTCCGCTTGCTGCCGGTGCGGGGATGTGTCGTGGGGGTGGTAAAGGTACTCATCAAGATTGCTCCTTTTTCGTTAAATGGCAGAATGCACGAAGCACGATTTGTGCCATATACCACAACACGGCTTTTCAGTTGTAAACCTGCAAAAAATAAGGTTTGGAGATGTTGGGGTGGCGGTGCTGCGAGCCAGCAGAGAATAATGGCGCACCATTGCGGTGCATATGTGCATCATGGTGGTGCATTGCTCTTGGGTCAGCGAAAACTATTCTTTGTTCTGAATCTCATCATCCAACAACCGTCCCGAGTCTTTTGGGGCTTGCTGAAAAACCCGCTATGGCTGTAATGCTGGTTTTATGCGTCCCGGAGGCGAATGTTTTTTTGCTTCGTTGGTTCCATGTCAGGGAATAATGCACCGACCCAACGCTCTGTCGTCCCATGTCGGGGCAATTGTTGCCAGAGGCGGATGAATATGCCTTGATTCTGCTGGTTCTTCGTATCGGCATGAACTTTGCTTTACTGATGTCGCGATGTGGTGAACTGGTTATGCTTGTGTACCCTCCTCTAGCAATATTCATGGGCGGCCCTCCCGCCCATTTTTTGTGCGCCTTGAATTATTCCAAGTATTTTTTCTGCCGTTATTAAGCCTGATCTGACTTTGTTGGGGGGGTGTCATCCCTGCGGGCGCGATGAGGTTTTGATATGCCGGCACGCTTGACGCTTTGCCGCACCCTAGGCCATTATTCCCAAGATTTTGCTCTCAACATTCACTCGCGACCTGCATCCCGGTGGTGCGGTCCATTATTTTGCCTGGGAGGACCATGGACGCCACGGACCAGAAGCGCCTGTTGCGTGAAATGCTTTTTGCCCGCCGTTTCGAGGAACGTTGTGCTGAGGCCTATCACGAACGCCAGATCGGCGGTTTTTTGCACCTCTATCCCGGTGAGGAAGCCTGTGCCATCGGTGTGCTGGAGAAGGCCCGCCCCGGTTCGGACTACGTGGTGACCGGTTATCGCGACCATATTCATGCGCTGAAGTCGGGGATGAATCCCAAGGCGTTGATGGCAGAGCTCTTTGGCAAAGAAACGGGCTGCTCCAAGGGCCGCGGTGGCTCCATGCACCTCTTTGATCCTGATGTGCACTTCATGGGTGGCTATGCACTGGTCGGTGGTCCCTTTCCGTTGGCCGCTGGTTTCGCTAAGGCGATCCAGTTGCGTGGCAGCGATGAAATCTCCATCTGCTTTCTGGGCGACGGTGCCAACAATCAGGGTACTTTCCATGAGACCATGAACATGGCGAGCCTGTGGAATCTGCCTGTGCTCTTTATCTGCGAAAACAATCTGTATGGCATCGGCACCGCCATCGAACGTTCGACGGTGGAAATCAATCAGTACAAGCGGGTGGCCCCTTATGGCATTGAGGCGGCGCAGTGCGACGGTCAGGATATTGATGTGGTCATGGCCCACGCCGAAAAGGCGGTGCAGCATGTGCGTGGAAAGCGCAAACCCTACTTCCTGGAGCTGATGACCTACCGTCTGCGCGGTCATTCCATGTCTGACTCGGGCGCCTATCGCTCCAAGGAAGAGGTGGAAGAATGGGCACAGCGCGATCCTATCGGTATCTACAAGCGTCGCCTGATAGAAGCCGGGGTGCTCAGCGAGGATGAGTTCCACGCCACGGACGAGGCTATTCAAGACGAAATCGAGAACGAGATCGTGCGCTTTGCCACCGAGAGCCCGGAGCCGCGCGTCGAAGACGTCGCCCGTTATGTGTATGTAGAAGGAGGCAAACAGCCATGGCTGAAATGATGTATTGGCAGGGTATCCTGCGTGCCCACGATGAGGAAATGGCGCGGGACCCCCTGGTCTTTGCCATGGGTGAGGATATTGGCGTCGCTGGCGGTACCTACAAGGCGACCAGCGGCCTCTTTGCCAAGTACGGCGAGCAACGGGTGATTGATACCCCCATCTCCGAAAACAGCTACACCGGTATCGGTGTGGGTGCGGCCATGGTCGGGGCGCGTCCCATCGTCGAGATTATGAGCGTCAACTTCGCCTGGCTGGCGATGGATCAGCTCATGAACAATGCGGCAAAGATCCATTATATGTCCGGTGGTCGTATCCGCTGTCCCTTTGTGATGCGACTGCCGGGCGGCACGGCGCACCAGTTGGGTGCCCAGCATTCGGCGCGCATGGAGAAAGTCTTCATGGGCATCTCCGGCTTACGGGTGGTGACTCCGGCAACGCCGCGTGATGCCTATGGTCTACTGAAAAGCGCCGTGCGTTGTGATGATCCGGTGGTAATCATTGAGCACGAGGCCATGTACAACCTCAAGGGCGAAATACCGGATACGGAATTCTTCACCCCACTGGAAGGGGTCGAAGTGATGCGGCCGGGCAAGGACGTCAGCATTTTTGCTTACAACATCAGTGTGCACTGGGCGCTGGAGGCGGCGCAGAAGCTGGCTCAGGAGTATGGTATTGATGCCGAGGTCATCGATCTGCGGGCGCTCAAGCCTATGGATCGGGCCGGTATCGCGGCCAGCGTGCGCAAGACCCATCGCGCTATTGTTGTCGAAGAAGATGAGGCCCCAGTGGGTGTGGGTTCCGAGGTGATCGCGATCATCAATGAAGAATGCTTCTTCGATCTGGATGCGGCGCCGGTGCGGGTGCATGCGCTGGATGTGCCGATTCCATACAGCCATCGTCTGGAAAAGGCGGCTATCCCCAATGCCGACGATGTTATCGCCGTAGCGCGGAAGATGCTGGGCCGGTAAGATTCTGGTGGTTTGTCTCCTCTCAATCTCGGTTTGACTCAATAATGGTGAAACATGGCTGAACCTTACGTCATCAAGATGCCGCAACTTTCCGACACCATGACGGAGGGTGTGCTTGTTTCCTGGGAGAAGCCCGTGGGCGCGCGGGTGGCGCGCGGCGATGTGGTGGCGACGATAGAAACGGATAAAGCCATTATGGATGTGGAGGTGTTCCGCTCGGGTTATCTGGCAGGGCCTCTGGCCGAGGCCGGCAGTGTCATCCCGGTGGGCGGGGCTATCGGTTACCTCACCGAGACGGCCGAGGAGACCGTGTCTGTTTCCGCCCTGGTGACGCCCGCAGCCATGGTTACTGTAGCAGATGCGCCCGCTCCGGCCGGAGTGCCGACCCCGGAGGGCTATGCGGTTAAAATGCCGCAGCTCTCCGATACCATGACTGAAGGTGTGCTGGTGTCCTGGGAAAAAGCCCTGGGAGAAAAAATTCAGCGCGGTGACGTTGTGGCGACGGTGGAGACGGATAAGGCCATCATGGATGTAGAGGTTTTCCGCGCGGGTTATCTTTCCGGCCCCCTGGCGGCACCAGATACGGTAGTGCCCGTGGGTGGTGTCCTCGCCTGGCTGGTGGAGTCGCCGGAGATGGTGCGTCGTGACGATGCTGCAGCTGTCGTTCATGCGACGACGCCTCCGGCGAGCCCCACCCCGGTGCTGACATCCACGGGAACTACTGCGTCAGTCCCGCCTGCGGCCGCCGTTATGCCTGCGATACTGCCGGGCGCGCATCCCGCAGCGCGTCCGCAGCAGGGAGCAGCCAGTCCTTTCGCCCGGCAATTAGCCGGTCAGCAGGGGATAAATCTCAACAACCTGCGTGGCACTGGCCCGGCGGGGGTGATTGTTGCCGCCGACGTGCTTGCGGCGGGCAGCCATGTGGCACCGATGACCTCTGTACGCGCTCCTGAGTCCGCCGTGCCTGGTAACGGCCGGGCCATGACGGCTATCGAACGAGCCATCAGTCAGGCGATGGTCGCTTCGCTGAGTATTCCCGTGTTTCATGTCACCGTGCAGGTGAAACCCGAGGCGTTGATTCGCATCGCTAAGGCACATAACGTCTCGGTTACCGTAGCCATTGCCAAGGCCGCGTCTCAGTCTCTGAGCAGACATCCGCTGGTGAATGCCGCTTATCAGCCTGCGGATAAAATTGTGGAGCGCGCGCAGCATGATATCGGTATTGCCGCGACCACGGAAGATGGTGGTCTGGTCGTGCCGGTCCTGCGGGATGTGGAAGGCAAAGGCCTCGATCAGTTGCAGGCGGAATGGAATCCTCTGTTAGAGAAGGCGCGTAAGCGTCGTCTCAGTCCGCCCGAGTACACCAATCCCACTTTCACCATTTCCAACATGGGCATGTATGGCATCACCCAGTTTGATGCGATCGTCACTCCCGGTACAGCGGCGATCATCGCCATCGCGGGTAATGGTCTAGAGGGCATGCCTATCACTATTACCGCCGATCATCGGGTGGTCAATGGTGCCGAAGCGGCCTTGTTCCTCAAGGATCTGAAGCAGGCGATCGAGCATCCTGAGGCCTGGCTGGGCAATGCCGACCCAATGATTCCCGCAGGTGATTATGATGTGCAGGTACTGGTTATCGGTGCTGGCCCCGGTGGTGAAGACTGCGCCCGCGAACTGGTGGAGAACGGCATCAAGGTGGCTATGGTCAATAACGCACCGCTGCCCGGTGGCGAATGTTTGTGGCGCGGTTGTATCCCCTCCAAGGCCTGGCGCGCCGCTGCGGACCGTATCCGTGACCGTGAGCATGATGCGGCTATGGGCCTGACGCTGGGCACGCCCAAGCTGGATTGGGTGCAACTGGAGCAGCATCGGCGTGGCATTCTCCAGACGCGCGGGGAAATGGCCCTGAAAACCGATCAGGGTATGAAGATTCAGGTGTTGGAAGGCTACGCCCGCTTCACCGGCGATCATAGTGTCGAGATCAGCGGTAAAGATGCGCGGACTCTGACTTTTGGCGCTTGTGTCATCGCGACGGGTGCTCCGGCCTTTGTGCCGCCGATTCCCGGTATTCGGGAGGCGTTGAGGAGTGGCGCCGCCGTGACTTCTGATACGGTCTGGGACTTGAAGCAGCCTCCCAAACGCCTCTGCGTCATTGGTGCCGGAGCCATCGGTATGGAAATGGCACAGATGTTTCATGACTTTGGTGCCGAAGTGCAGGTGCTGGAAGCCTTGCCCCGGCCGGTGGCGGAGATGGAAAAGGAGGTCGCGGAACAGTTGATGAAGGCCCTCGCGCATAACAGCCCGCGCTTGCAGGTGTTGACCGGCGTCAAAGTGGCGGATGTCGCCGGGCAGGCTGGCCAGTTGGAGGTCCATTACCAGGTCGGTGAAGAGGCCGCGACCTATGCTTGCGATCTGCTGCTGGTAGCGACGGGCAAGCGCCCGGACACCAGCGGTCTGAACCTTGCGGCGGCTGGCGTGACGCTCGGTGAGCGGGCCGCCATCGCTGCGGATGCGACCGGGCGAAGCAATGTGCCCCATATTTATGCCGTGGGTGACGTCATTGGCGGTTACATGCTGGCCCACACGGCGGGCCGGCAGGGGCGAGTTGCGGCGGCCAATCTGCTGGGCCACAGTGTTCGCTACGACGCAGCGAAGGACAGTGGTGTGACTTTCACCCGACCTCAGTGCGCCTTTGTCGGCCTCTCCCTGGAGCAGGCGAAGGCCGCGGGCATGGACGCGGTCGAGGTCAAGGTGCCCCTGAGCATTGATGCCAAGGCGATGATGACCGGCGAGACCGATGGTCTGATCAAAATGGTCGCCGACAAGGTCAGCCATCGCATTGTCGGTGTACACTTCCTGGCCGATCATGCGGATACCCTGGTGGGTGAGGCGGTCCTGATGGTGAGCGCCGGTCTGACGCTGGAGCAGGTGGCCGAAGCCATTCATCCCCATCCAACGCAGACTGAGCTCTTCGGCGAAATGGCGCGGCGTCTGTTGTCCCGCCTGCGACGCTCCGCCAAAGGGGTGGGCTGATTTGACAGAAGGGGACCCGCAGGAGCTAATTCCTGGCGCGCTGCTCAGCGGAGCGCGCGGTAAAATTCTGCGCTTTTACGAGAAGATGCTCGATCTGATTGTGATCGTCCTGATTTTTGTCATGCTGATCACGCTGCTCGCCGCCGTGGTCGGGCTGATGTGGGATGTCTATGACACGGTCTTGGCCTTCCGTCAGGAGCAGGCGATACAGGGCCTGGTGGCGGATGTCCTCTCCGTTTTTGTGCTGATCGAACTTTTCCGCACCTTCACCGACTATCTCGAATTTCATCGGATACGTTTGCGCGTGCTCTCGGAAGTGGCTATTGTTTTCGTGTTGCGCGAACTGTTCATCGGGCTTTACGCCCACCGTATGGGTCCGTTGGATTTGTTTGCGACAGCGGTGCTGCTGGCGGTACTGATCGGCGCGCGTATTGCGGCAGTATACTTTGCCCCCGGACATTCCGGCATGGAGTGAGCGTTAACGCGGTCCGTGGCGCGGCTTGACGGCTGCGCGTAAAAGCGAGCAAAATACTCGGGTATCCACTGAATAAAGCGCTGCGGCGCATGGAGCGATGCATAATGAGCACAGCAACAGAAACAATGACCAATCTGGATTCTATTCCCCCGGTTATGACCCTGACGCAAAACGCAGCGGACAAGATTGCCTCGCTGATCGAAGAGGAGGGCTCTGAAGACCTGAAGCTGCGCGTCTTTGTGACGGGTGGTGGCTGTTCCGGTTTTCAGTACGGTTTTACCTTTGATGAGAATATGAATGAAGGCGATACGGAAGTGCATCAGTTTGGCGTGAGCCTGCTGATCGATCCCATGAGCTATCAGTATCTGGTAGGTGCAGAGATCGACTACAGCGAGGGGCTGGAAGGTGCGCAGTTCGTCATCAAGAACCCCAACGCGACAACCACCTGCGGTTGTGGGTCTTCTTTCTCGGCTTGATTGCCGGATGGTACTGAAGTGCCCCCAAGGGGAGGCTGATGGCCTCCCTTTTATTTTACGGGCAGGTTATGATGATGGTCGCCCGACGGCCATGATCATCCGAATGATAAAAGGAGTGCTGTATGGCGGAACCGAACTTTGCGCCAGGTCTGGAGGGCGTGGCTGCAACCCACTCCAGCATTTCCAACATTGATGGTGCTGCTGGTTTACTGAGTTATCGTGGTTTTGCCATTGCGGATCTGGTGGCGCACAGCAGCTTTGAGGAAGTCGCGCTCTTGCTGCTGGACGGCGTCCTGCCGAGCGCCGCCGATCTGGGAGAATTTGATCGCGGGCTGCGCGCGCATCGCCAAGTCAAATACAATGTCCGGGAAATCATGAAATTTATGCCGGTGACCGGGCATCCCATGGATATGCTGCACTGTGCTGTAGCCAGTCTGGGCATGTTCTACCCGCAACAGGAACTCTCCGACGCCGAGCGCGAAAATACGCCCCATCTGGATGCTATGGCGATGCGGATTATTGCCCGCATGCCGACTATTGTGGCCATGTGGGAGCAGATGCGCTTTGGTAATGACCCCATTCCACCACGGCCCGACCTCAGTCATGCTGCTAACTTTCTGTATATGATCTCGGGCCGGGAGCCGGATCCGGCACTTGCCAAAATCCTCGACTCCTGCCTGATTCTACACGCCGAGCACACCATCAATGCCAGCACCTTCTCCGTGCTGGTGACCGGCTCCACCCTCACCAACCCCTACCATGTTATCGGAGGGGCGATTGGGACGCTGGCTGGTCCGTTGCACGGCGGCGCCAATCAGAAGGTAGTGGAAATGCTGGAAGAAATCGGTTCCGTCCAGCGGGTAGGCGCTTATCTCGATGAGAGGATGGCTAACAAGGGCAAGATCTGGGGCTTCGGGCATCGTATCTATAAGACCCGCGATCCGCGCGCGGCGATTCTCAAAGAGATGATGGAGAATCTGGCCAGTCACGGTCATCTGCGCCACAGCCGCCTTTTTGAAATTGCCATAGAAGTGGAACGCCAGGCTACGGAGCGACTCGGCCCCAAGGGCATCCATGCCAATGTGGATTTCTATTCGGGCGTGCTGTATCACGAGATGGGCATCAAAGCGGACCTTTTTACGCCCATCTTTGCCATGGCGCGTTCTGCGGGCTGGTTGGCGCACTGGCGGGAGCAACTGGCGGACAACCGGATTTTCCGGCCTACACAGGTGTATACAGGGGAACAGGGCCAAGGCTATATTCCTGTGGTACAACGGTCTTAGGAAAAACGTATGACAGAAGTTTTACAGGATATTCCCTTCCTGGCCACGGATCGGGTAGAGGCCCTGCTGGAGATCGAGCGTCACCTGATCGCCGAGCAATCGGCTATTGAGCGTTGGTTTCGGGGGCAATTTCAGCGGACGCCCCCGCCGTTCTATGCCTCTGTAGACCTGCGCAATGCAGGTTTCAAGCTGGCGCCAGTGGACACCAACGTATTCTCGGCGGGATTTAATAACCTCAATCCGGAGTTTTCGTCGCTCTATGTTTCGGCTATTCAGCATTATCTGAATCAGTATCATCCGGGTCTGGAACGGGTGCTGCTAATACCCGAAAACCACACCCGTAACCTCTTTTATCTGGAGAATGTGGCACGGTTGCGCGAGTTGCTGGAACTCTCCGGTCTGGAAGTGCGTGTAGGCTCACTGATTGTGGAAGAGCGCACGGCTTATGATCTGCCTTCGGGTAACCTGCTCCTTCTTGAACCGTTGCAGCGGGTCGATGGGCGTTTGACGACGGTGGGTTTCGATGCACAACTGATTTTGCTGAATAATGACCTGTCAGGTGGTGTGCCTGAAATACTGGAACATCTGGAACAGCCTATTCTACCCCCTCTCGCGGCAGGCTGGCGTAATCGGCGCAAATCCCAGCATTTCGCCCATTATCGTGCTGCCGCGCAGGAATTGGCGGAGGTGATCGACATTGATCCCTGGCTGATTGATCCCCTTTTCCGCCGCTGTCAGGGCATTGATTTTATGCGCTCCGAAGGGCGCGAGTGTCTGGTCGCCAATGTTGATGCCGTGCTGGATCTCACTCGCGCGCGCTATGCCCACTATGGCATCCGCCAGCGGCCCTTCGTCATCGTCAAAGCCGATGCCGGTACTTATGGCATGGGCATTATGACGGCCTATTCGGGTGAGGAGTTCCTGGACCTCAATCGCAAGGAACGCACCCGCATGGCCAAGAGTAAAGAGGGGCTGCCGGTGAGTGATGTTTTTATTCAGGAGGGCGTATATACCTTCGAGCAGACGGCACAGGAAGCCGTGGCCGAACCTGTCGTCTATATGATCGGCCAGCAGGTACTGGGTGGTTTCTATCGGGTACATACCGATCGCGGGCGTGATGAGAATCTGAATGCGCCGGGCGCGCACTTTGAGCCTATGGCTTTTGGTCAGACCTGCGTGCTGCCTTGCCGGAAATCACCGCCCGATGCACCGGTAAACCGCTATTACGCCTATGGTGTCATCGCGCGCCTGGCGCTGGTGGCCGCAGCCCGGGAGATGGCGGATTGGCGGATGCAGGATGCGCAGAAGGCCGGTCAATGAGCGCGCTCAAGGCCGCTATACTTATGGACTCTGTCGCCGGGATCAAACCGGCTAAAGATACGACCTTCGCCATGCTCCTCGCGGCGCAGGCACGCGGGCACCAGTGCTGGGTGTTTACTCTGTCCGACTTGTTTCTGCGTGATGGGTGCTCCTGGGGGCGATTACGTGTCATTGTCGTGCGCGATGGTGTGGAAGACTACTACACGCTGGGTGAACTGGAAGAACGTCCTCTTGCCGACATGAATGTGGTGCTGATGCGTAAGGACCCGCCCGTTGGCCTAGAGTATCTTACTGCCTGCTATTTGCTGGAGCACGCGGGTACCTGGGTGGTTAACGATCCAATCAGCCTGCGCAATGCCAACGAAAAACTTTATGCCCTGCATTTCCCGGATTTTCTGCCGCCCTTGCTGGTCAGCCGTGATCTTGGGGATTTACGAGCCTTTCTCGTCGAGCATGGCGAGATTGTCGTCAAGCCGCTCTCGGCGAGGGGCGGCGAAGGGGTGTTTTATTTGCACCTGCAGGATCGCAATGTCGGCAGCATTCTGGAGACGGTGACAGGCTGGGGCCAGCATTATGTGATGGCGCAGCGCTATCTGCCTGCTATCCGCGAGGGCGACAAGCGCATCCTCCTGGTGGATGGCGTGCCCGTGTTGGGTGCTATGCTGCGGGTGCCTTCGGCCTCGGATTTTCGCGGTAATCTGGTGGCCGGAGCACAGGCCGTTGCGGCAGAACTTACGGACCGCGACCAGGAAATCTGTGCGGCGATCGGCCCTGCCTTGCGGGCTGCGGGCCTGCTTTTTGTCGGTCTGGATGTGATTGGCGGATATGTGACGGAGATCAATGTCACCAGCCCCACCGGGGCACGGGAAATCAAGCGCTTCTGCGGGGTGGATGCCGCGGATCTGCTTTGGCAACGTCTGGAGCGGGGACGATAATGACGCCACGTCCGTTGCATTTGGTCACTGGCACCTGCGTTTGCTGATTAAAACACGTATCATAGGGCCTATGACCTTTTCCTCCCTCAAAAATCATCTGCTCATCGCCATGCCTGCGCTGCACGACGGCGTTTTTGATCGCACCGTGATTGTGGTGTGCGAGCATAATGCCGAGGGCGCCATGGGTGTGGTTATCAACCGTCTGGTGGACATCAATATGTCCGACGCCCTGCGTGCGGTGGATATCCGGCCCTCTGAAGAAATGATCCATCGCCCGGTGTACTGGGGCGGGCCAGTACAGCCCCAGCACGGATTTATACTTCACTCGCCGCGTGGCGAATGGTTTTCCAGCCTGGAGATTAATGACGATCTGGCGCTGACCAGTTCGCCGGATATTCTGCAGGCTATTGCTCAGCACGAAGAGCCGCAGCGTTACCTGCTGACCCTGGGCTATGCCGGTTGGGGCGCACAGCAACTGGAAGCGGAACTGCAGGATAACGCCTGGTTACACGGCCCCTTGGATATGGCGGTAATTTTCGACCTGCCCGCCAGTGAGCGCTGGCAGGCTGCGGCGCGCTTGCTGGGTGTGGATATGCGGCTGCTCAGTGGTGCGGCGGGTCATGCCTGAGCGGAGCGGGCCGCTGCTTGGGATAGACTTCGGTGAGCGCCGGATCGGGGTTGCGGTTTTGGGGGAGTCGGGGTTGGCGCCGCAAGGGGTCGCCACCCTGCGCAATGGCGAGGGTGGTCCGGACTGGGATGGCTTCGCGCGTATCCTCAAAGAATGGCAGCCGCGCGCGCTGGTTCTGGGCCTGCCGCTGCACATGGATGGCAGTGAGGGCTTCATGGCGGGCCGGGCACGTAACTTTGCGGAAAGTTTGCAGCGCCGCTTCCCTCTGCCTATGCATTGGGTGGATGAGCGCCTGAGCAGTCACGCCGCCGAACTGGTCCTGAAAGGTCGCGACTTTTCTCAAAAGAAGCGCGGCCGTTTATTGGATCAGGCCGCTGCCTGCGAGATTTTGTGGACCTTTCATAACGCCGGAGGCGACGCATGACGACCGACTGGGATGTGACCGCACTGTTAGAGGGCATGGCGCGTGAGTTGCACCCTCTCATTGATCCGGAGCAGGCGGCGATGGTCGGCATTTTTACCGGCGGCGTCTGGCTGGCGCGCAGCCTGCACGCCGCACTCGGTTTGCAGCAGCCCCTGGGGCAGGTGGATATCTCTTTTTATCGCGACGACTTCAGCCAGATCGGCCTGCACCCGCAGGTGCGTGCCTCGGATATCCCCTTTGATGTCGATGGCCGCGATATCATTCTGGTGGACGATGTCCTCTACACCGGCCGCACCGTGCGCGCCGCCATGAATGAAATCTTCGACTATGGGCGACCGGCCCGCATCCGTCTGGCGGTGCTGGTAGATCGCGGCGGGCACGAGCTGCC
>NZ_DAHVHY010000061.1:2437-11774 GCF_027322205.1 Acidithiobacillus sp. | reverse complement strand
TGGATAACACCGCGACAGCAAGGATTGTTAAGCTCCGCTTGCTGCCGGTGCGGGGGGCTTTTTTCATGGTGAAGCTGTTCATCATGTTTCTCCAATTTCGTAAAAGAGGCCTGTACACCAGGTATGACTGGTGCGATTGCGTAGCCAATGAATGTGCAAATTTATTGACCGTTGAGTATTGGTATTGCGGTAAAAGGCAGCGTCTCCGAATAAAAAGCCACCACCTCATTTTTTACCCGGAGCATGGGATGGATCACCCACTGCTGGCCGTTGTTGATCTGAAGACGTGTCCAGGCATCCCTGCGCAATTTCCGGTCGAATTTTCTGGAACGCAGAAACGTCCCCAAAAGCTCTCCCTTGCGCAAGCGCAGGAGCACATCCGGGATTCGTCCATCGGCAATGAGCGTAGCCGCACCAGAACGCGCCGCATGGGTGGCGGCGTGTATTTTGGTGAGCATGCCACCAGTACCCACAGTGCCACCGCTTCCACCCGCCATACGCTCATGTCGTGGGTCACCCGCCATGCCTTCCGTGATCATTTCGGCATCAGGCCGCGCGCGCGGGTCGACTGTAAATAGCCCCGATTGATCCGTCAGCAATACCATCAGGTCGGCATGCCAGACGTTGCTGACCAGAGCGGCCAGATGGTCGTTGTTGCCCAGGGCGTTATCCGGATCGGCGATCGCATCATTCTCATTGATAATGGGCAGCATCTGCATTTTCAGGAGTATTTCGATGGTGGATCGGGTCTTCTTGAGGCGCTTCCGATCCCTGAAGTTGTCGCGCGTCAGCAGCACCTGCCCGCAATGCGTCCCCTCCTCGGCCAGGAGATTCTCGTAGGCATGAATCAGGGCGGATTGCCCCACGCTGGCCGCCGCCTGACGTTCTTCGGCGGTGGTCGTCTTCTGTGCCCAGCCCAGGCGACATTTTCCGGCGCTGACAGAACCGGAGGAAATCAATACGACTTCAATGCCTTCGGCGCGAAGTTGCAGTATTTGCTGCACAAAGTTCCGCATGGCCGACAAATCCAATCGCTGGCCGTCTTGAGTCAGCAGACTGCTCCCGATCTTGATAACCCAGCGACGTGCGCGCTTCTGTAGTGCTGAACGGCTGGGTACTACGGAATGTATAGCCGTTTTACCGACAGTATTCATGGTCATTATAAAGACTCCATTGGTTTAAAAACCCGTTTGGTTATGTCCTCAACAGAGATTGTAGATGGTCATCATCTATAAATTCCATATAAATGGCATATAATTTTTATATATTTTTGCCCGGAGAGCAACGAGGAAACTGCACATACGATAACGTGATAATACGAGCCAAGAGTTAGTATACCGCCAAGTTTCCGCTATTCCATTTTGCCCGCAATGTTTTCTTTCTGAGCATAAAGCAGATACCATTTGCGCAACGCCAGCAGGCACCAGATAAACTCGACCACGCCAAAAGGCCAGGTACCGGCCAGGAATCCATAAACAGACGTTCCGAGGCACGATACGGAAAATGCCAGAGTCCACCAAAGGGAGCGCGTCTCCAGGGCATAAAAAATCATCATCAATGTGACAGCAATCACGCCGAAAAGCGTTAATGGTGACATGGAGAGTTCCTTAGTGGGGGTTCGGCACTGAGGGCTGATCGGGATTGATGGACTGCGGCGGTTTCCCCTCGCGCGCCATCGCCCAACCACGCTCAAATGCATAAGCCAGCACGCCAGACATATGTTCGGGAAAATAGGCTTCACAGGCGTCCTCAACCTCATCTGCGGTAGCATCCGGGTGTTGCAGCGCCCAATGGTAGCCCGCCCACTCGGCCGCGAGGATACTTTCTTTCAAAGTCTCCATGTGTTTTTGTACCTCCTTAGATACCCTGCCGTTAGTAGAGGAGGGAAACCCCCTCCGCCAACGGTAGGGTTTTGTGGTGTCGCGTACCCCTGGGCGCCGGGTGAGCCTGCCGGGCGGATCGCTCCGCCCTGAAACGCGCTGATTTTGCGGCGAAGGAATGCCACTTTCTGCGCCTCGCAGCGATATATGCCAAGCACGACCGTGAGCAGGGTAACCAAAGCCGCGCACGCCCAGAAAGCCATCATGACTGCGGTCCTTTCGTGGGGGATACTGTTGCTCCATGCGCGGCGGCGTATCGGTCATGCAGCGCGAGGTCCAGCTTCACCACATTGACCACCGGTTCACCGATGAATCCCAGCAGGGGTTCTGTCGTATTTTGCTGAACCAGGTGGCGCAATGTCACGATATCAATACCACCAGCCTGCGCAATGCGCGGGATCTGATAGAGGGCCGCAGCAATACTGATGTCGGGATCCAGACCACTCGCGGAAGAGGTCACGAGGTCCACCGGAACCGGGCCTTTCTCAGCGGGGTCCGCGGCTTTAAGGGCCTTGATCCGCGCCGCCACATGTTGTGCCAGAACGGGGTTGTTCGGACCCAGATTGGAGGCACTGGACCCCGCCCCATTGTATGGTACCGGTGAAGTCGCCGAAGGACGGCTCCAGAAGTACTGCGGTTCACGGAAATACTGGCCGATGAGGCTAGAACCCACGATCCGCCCATGCTGGCGAATGAGAGAGCCGTTGGCCTGATGGGGAAACACGATCTGGCCGATACCCGTCATCGCCAGGGGATAGATCAGGCCAGTCATCACGGCCAGAACCAGGAACAGCAACAGCGCGGTTTTGATGTCTTTGATCATGGTGTCATCCTCCTACAGTACAACCAGCAGCATGTCGATCAGTTTGATAAAGATAAATGGTGCGATAATGCCACCCAATCCGTAGATCCACACATTGCGGCGAAGAATATGTTGCGCCGAGTCCGCACGAAACTTGATGCCTTTAAGGGCCAGAGGAATCAAAAAGGGGATGATGAGGGCGTTAAAAATGACCGCGGCCATAATGGCATGGGTAGGCGAGCTCAAATCCATGATGTTCAGCGCACTCAATTGGGGGTAAGTCGACACGAACGCCGCCGGGATGATGGCGAAGTATTTGGCCACATCGTTCGCCACACTGAAGGTGGTGAGGGCGCCACGGGTCATCAGCAGTTGCTTGCCGATCTGGACGATCTCCAGTAGTTTGGTGGGATTGGAGTCCATGTCCACCATGTTGGAGGCCTCCCGCGCCGCCTGGGTACCACTGGCCATACAGAGACCAACGTCCGCTTGAGCCAGGGCTGGCGAGTCGTTGGTGCCGTCCCCGGTCATCGCGACCATGTAACCTTCATTCTGGTATTCCCGGATGCGCGCGAGCTTGGTTTCCGGTTTGGCTTCCGCGAGATAGTCATCAACCCCCGCTTCTGCGGCGATAGCGGCGGCGGTCAAGGGATTGTCGCCGGTCACCATGACGGTACGGATACCCATCGCCCGCAATTCGGCAAAGCGGGATTTGATGTCGGCTTTGACGATATCTCGTAACTCAATGGCGCCTAGTACTGTTGCGCCAGAGCTGACCACCAGAGGTGTCGCACCATCGCCCGCAATTTTTTGCACTACGCCGTCCAGATCCATAGGCCAGGTGCCCCCCAGTGTCTGGACCCATAGCTTCATGGCGTCGGGAGATCCCTTACGCAATTGCTGCCCATTCCAGTCCACCCCACTCATGCGGGTTTCGGCAGTGAAAGGGATCAATTGGGCTTCAGGTGGCAAGGTTTCCCGGCTTTGCGGGTAATGTTTCTCCGCAAGCATCACGATACTTTTGCCTTCAGGCGTCTCATCGGCCAAAGAGGCGCGGCGGGCCGCCTGCGCGAGGGTTTCCTGAGTGACGGCTAAAACGGGGTAAAACGCCGCTGCGGACCGGTTGCCATAGGTAATAGTGCCGGTTTTATCGAGAAGCAGTATATCCACATCGCCAGCCGCCTCGATGGCGCGCCCGGAAGTCGCTACCACATTAGATTGCAACAACCGTACGATGCCGGCGATGCCGATGGCGGGTAATAAGGCCCCGATGGTGGTGGGAATCAGGCAGACCAGCAAGGCTACCAGCACCGTCAGGCTGATCACTGACCCGGAGTGGCTGGCGTAATGCACGCTATACCAGGAAAATGGAAAAAGGGTAACGGTGACCACCAGAAAAACCAGCGTCAACACCACCAGCAGGATGCTCAGGGCGATTTCGTTAGGGGTTTTGCGCCGTGCCGCCCCCTCCACCATGGCAATCATTTTGTCGAGGAAGGTATGTCCTGCCTCCTGCGTCACCCGGATGATGAGCCAGTCCGAGATCACCCGGGTACCGCCGGTGACCGCGCTACGATCACCGCCGCTTTCACGGATGACGGGCGCGCTCTCGCCCGTGATGGCGCTTTCATCGACGGCCGCGACCCCCGCCACCGCCTCACCGTCCGTGGGGACGAGGTCTCCCGCTTCTATCAGGACGAAATCGCCGCTGCGCAGGCTGGCGCCGGGAACCTCCTTATAGGACGCATCACGCACCGGTTTCGACAGCTTTTTGGCCGTGACTTCCTGCCGGCTCTGCCGCAGGCTGTTGGCCTGAGCCTCGCCCTGACGCTCGGCCAGCGCTTCCGCAAAATTGGCAAAAATCAGTGTGAGCCAGAGCCACAGGTCGATCACGCCGGTAAAGAGTGCCTCGCCGTTACGCACGACTAGATCGTGAAAGAAGAGGGCCAGCAGGAGCCAGGAGCCGACGTAGACGACAAACATCACCGGATTGCGCAACTGGCGACGGGGAGAGAGCATACCGAAGCTGTCCCACAGGGCGCCCCGGCCCTGATCTTTCCAGTTGATCGGAGATGCCGCATGTTTGTGATAGGTAGATTCCATGAATATGATTCCTCTAATGAGTCAGGGTGCTGATGGGCGCCAGTTGCTCTGCAATCGGACCCAGCGCCAGAGCCGGAAAGAAGTTGAGCGCGCCGACCAGAAGAATGACGCCGACCGTCAGACCAATGAAAATAGGCGTGTAAGTCGTCAATGTCCCCGATCCTGCGGGAATTTTCTTTTTCTCGACCAGGGCACCCGCCAGTGCCAGCAACGGCAGATAGGTCCAGTACCGGCCCAGCAACATGCACATGCCGGTGAGCAGATTGTAGAACCGGGTGTTGCTGCTCAGACCGCCGAATGCGCTGCCGTTGTTGTTGGCCGGACTCGTCACGGCATAGAGCATTTCGCTGAAACCGTGCGCCCCGGGATTGAATACGCCAGCCCGCCCCGCCACCGTGGTGACGGCGATGGCCGTACCAATCAACACCAACAACGGCATGACCAGAATGGATAATGAGGTCATTTTTATTTCAAAGGACTCGATCTTCTTGCCGAGAAATTCCGGTGTGCGCCCCACCATGAGACCACCGAGAAAAACCGCAAAGATCATGAAGGCGAGGAAAGTAGCGAGTCCTGAACCAACGCCGCCAAACACGACCTCACCCAACTGCATCATGAAAAGGTTTACCCCCCCGGACAACGGCATGAGGGAATCGTAGGCGCCGTTAGCGGCCCCCGTAGAAGTCGCGGTAGCCAACGTTGCAAACAGCGCGGTCGCGCCGGCACCAATACGGTCTTCCACCCCCTCCATATTGCCACCACCGGCAAGACTCGCGGTGTTGGCTTGGGAGATCCCCAACTGGGTAAGCACGGGGTTCCCGGCCAGTTCATAGTGCTGACTGACGAGAGTCAGGGGGATAAAGAGCAGCAGCATGGAAATCATGATGGCCCATGCCGTGCGCCTGGCCTTGGCCATATGCCCAAACATGAACACGAGTGCAGAAGGGATGAGAATCATCGCCAGGGTTTCTAGAAAGTTGGTAAGGGCGGTAGGATTTTCGAAAGGGTGGGCATCGTTCATATTGAAGAAACCGCCCCCGTTGTTGCCGAGCATCATGATCGCCTCTTGCGAGGCCACTGGTCCCACATGCATTATTTGATGAAGAATGGTCTTACCGCCGGATATAAAGGGTGCAATAAGATCTGCCCGCACCTCACCGGTAAGGGTTTGGACCACGCCCTGTTCCATAAGAATCAACGCAAAGAGCGCGGAGAGGGGGAGCAGCACGTATAAAACGGTGCGCGTCATGTCGACCCAGAAATTTCCGAGATCCTTGGTTTTATGACGGGCGATAGCGCGAATGATGGGCAGGACGATGGTGATACCCGTCGCCGCCGAGAGGAAATTCTGCACGGTCAGCCCCAGCATCTGCGAGAGATAACTCATGGTCGAGCCGCCGGAGTAGTCCTGCCAGTTGGTATTGGTGATAAAGCTCGCTGCGGTATTAAATGCGGAGCCACCCTGGACGCCAACGAAGTGTAAAGGATTCAGGGGCAGCGCGCCTTGCGCCAACAACAAGGCATAGAGAAAAACGCCACCGATCAGGTTGAATATCAATAGCGCGACGGCATAACGTTTCCAGCCCATTTCCTGGTCTGCCGAGACGCCGGTGATGCGGTACAGTCCCCGCTCCACGGGACCCATCAGGCGCGTCGCCCAAAATCGATCGCCGGCATAGACGTGGTGCATATAGCGTCCCAGGGGCAAGGCCAGCAGAATGGTCAACAACAGAACCGCGGCTGTCAGTATGGTGGTTGATATCATAGGAACCGCTCCGGCTTGATCAGAAATACCAGAAGATAAATGAAGAGCATCGCACCCAATCCGAGACCTATCCATGCAAAGGCGTTCATTTTATGCTCCTCAGACGATCCAACAGCTCAACAACCCCTAGGGATGCCAAGAAAAAACCGATCATAATAAATAAGTACACAAATTCCATGCCAACCTCCTTCGTGAGCACGGGCCAAGATCCCGCACGCAATCATAATATGCTCGCAGGAAAGCCTAGCAAGATTGCATCTATAAATTCCATATAAAACGTCTATAAATTCTATATAAATGATATATTTTTGAGTAAATCCTGCTCATTGCAGATAACGCTGGCGTTAACCCGCTTGGTAATGGCCGGGCTTTGGCCTATGCTCAAACGCAGGCAGACGCGGCAACGAGGGAGCGCGTTATGGACGGTGGTATCCGGTACTTGGTAATAGCAGATGTCCACTGAGGACCGCAAAGACGGACGACCTGACCCGGATGCCCTGTTGGCACAGGTGCAGCAGGAGGAACAGGCGCGTCAGCGTGGACGCCTCAAGATTTTTTTTGGTGCCGCCCCAGGCGTTGGGAAGACCTACGCCATGCTGCGCTACGGACAGCAGGAGATGGCCAAGGGGGTGGACGTTTTGGTGGGCATCGTCGAAACCCATCAGCGCAGTGAAACCCAAGCCTTGGCCGATGCCCTGCCGACATTACCGCGGACGCATATTCCTTACAAACACGTTGTGCTTGAAGAGTTTGACCTGGATGCGGCCCTTGCCCGCCGCCCGGGCTTGCTCCTGCTGGACGAACTTGCCCACAGCAACGCCCCCGGCTCTCGCCACAAGAAGCGTTGGCAGGATATGGATGAGTTGCTGGACGCAGGTCTTTCCGTGGCGACCACCGTGAATGTTCAACACCTGGAGAGCGTACATGAAGTCGTCCAACAGATTACCGGGATACAGGTTCAGGAGACCATACCGGATCATCTCATCCAGCAGGCCGATGAACTGATCCTGGTTGATATCAGTGACGAGGATCTCCTGCAGCGACTCAAGGAGGGCAAGGTTTACCTGGGCGAACGCGGTCAGCGCGCGATGACGCATTTTTTTCGTAAAGGCAACCTTATCGCCCTGAGGCAACTGGCATTGCGGTTGGTAGCAGACCGGGTCGATCTGGAGTTGCGACAGTTCCATCAACAGAATCCGGAAGAGGAACGGCGTAGTGGTAGCCGGGATCGTTTGCTGGTAGCCGTGAGTGGTCGTCCGGAAGATGAGCATCTGGTGCGCGCGGCTTATCACCTGGCGACCGCCCAACGGGCTGACTGGCTGGTGATTCATGTGGACACCCCACGTGGCTTGTTGCAGAAACCTCAGACCCAGGCATGGATATGGAATCACCTGCACCTTGCAGAGAGTCTGGGGGCAGAAACCACCCGTCTGACCGGAGTAAACATCGGCGCAGAGATTATGGCCTATGCACGATTACGCGACGTCACCCAGGTTGTACTGGGACAAACGCAGGGTTTGCGCAAATTCCTCTGGTGGTGGCCAGGCTCTCTCACGGCGCATCTGCTGAACAGCGAGCGTAGCATTGATGTGGTGATTCATCCGTTACCGGTAAAAAAAACCATCCCCGAAGATCGACGCCTGCGAAATCAACAATACCTCGGTATTATGAATACCCCCCTGCGGCGGCGTGCGCGGAATCGTGCCTTTGTGATCAGCGGGGTATTAGGACTTGCTTTAAGCGGCATAGCCTGGTCCCTGGGCGCTTACCTGGGTTTTGCCGGAATCTTTATGCTCTACATGCTAGGCGCAGTGGGTGCTGCACTGATGTATGGCCGCTGGCCCTCCCTCATCACGTTCATTACCGCCATGGTCAGTTACTACTCGTTTGGATTGGATCGGGGTTTACCGACAACCCTCGGCTCACTCGCCTACTTTGCGCTGATCCTCTCTTTGATTCTACTCATCAGTCAACTGGTGGCGCGTTCGCGCGAACAGGAACTCATGGCCCGCATCCGCGAGCGACGGGCACGCAACCTCTATCAACTGGTTCAGGCGCTCAGCAGCGCCCGGGGTGTCGAGGGGATTCTGAACGCCAGCATTGAGAAACTGCACCAGACCCTGGGTATTGCGGTCGCGTTCTGGCTGCCACCGGCGGACAACACCAGCGGTCCTTTGCAGATCTTTCCAGCAGCATCCACCACCGAACTGGAAGCTCCGCAACGTAACCTGCGGGCTGCCGCCCGGTGGAGCTTTCTGAACAAAAAGAATGCCGGGATGAGTACTGACACGCTGGCGGAACTCCCGGCGCTGTTTATGCCCATGCTGTCCGGCGAGCGTGTCCTGGGGGTCATGATGCTATCCGATCTCGACCTCCGTCAGGCCCCTGCGGACTGGTTGCGCTTTCTCGAAACGGTGGCGCGACTCATCGCGGTAGCCCTGGATTCGGCGCTGGCTTCCCTCCAGCGTACTGAAGCCGATGTCCGTTTACGGGTCGAGCAATTACAAAACGCTCTTTTGGGTGCCGTCTCTCATGACCTCCGAACGCCTTTGGCTGGCGTACTGGGCACAGCGACGACACTTCAGCGCAATGCGCAGGGCTTGACTGCCGATGAGCATGATCTCCTGGAGAATATCCGCGAGCAAACTGAAAAAATGGAACACACCGTGGACCGCATTCTGCATATGGCCGCATTGCAGTCCGGGCGACTCAACATCAAAAAAGAATGGGTTCCCCTCGAAGACTTGCTGGTTATCGCGCGCAACCAGGTTAAAGCCGTATGCACTG
>NZ_DAHVHY010000061.1:0-2340 GCF_027322205.1 Acidithiobacillus sp. | reverse complement strand
GTTCCCCTCGAAGACTTGCTGGTTATCGCGCGCAACCAGGTTAAAGCCGTATGCACCGATCGTCCTTTTCAGGCGCGAATATCCAAAGACTTACCACTGCTCCATGTAGATCCTCAGCTCATGGGACAAGTGCTCACCAATCTCCTGGAAAACGCCTGTAAATATAGCCCGAGTGGCCGCACTATCGAATTAGAAGCCTATGCGAACGATACCGAGATTACCGTTTGCGTCATAGATCACGGCTTTGGCGTACCATCTGGCCGGGAAGAGGAAATATTCACCCGCTTCAGCCAGGTCAAACCTCCAGTCGGACTGGGTGGCAGTGGGCTAGGTTTAGCAATTTGTGCGGCGATTATTGAACTGCATGGGGGGCGCATTTGGGTGCGTAATCGGGTTGCAGTACGCGGCGCGGTGTTTTGTTTTACCGTCCCCCGTGAAACTGAACCACCCATGCCGGCGGAGGGAGATTAAGCCATGACGATCATACATCCGGAAGACGATCTGGATATTCTGCTGGTGGAGGATGACCCAAGTATTGGCGGATTTCTACAGGCGGCGCTGGACCGCGAACCAGGGTATCGCCTGTACTGGGAAACCACGCTGAAAGATGCCTGGAAGACATGGGAAAAACGACAGATCCAGGATGGTCGGCCCTTCGCGCTGATTCTGCTGGACCTTGGTTTACCGGATGGGGATGGGCAGGGATTAATCCATAGATTACGCGCCCACGGAGGGGAACAGGCATTAATCATCATCATCTCTGCGCGCGGAAGCGAGGCTGACAAGATACAGGCCCTCGATAGTGGCGCCGACGATTATCTGACCAAACCGTTTACCATTGGCGAACTGCTCGCCCGCCTGCGCGCCCATTTGCGGCGGCGTCCCGCAGGTTCATCCGCCGAATATTCTCATTGGGTCATCGGGGTCTTAGAACTGGATGATCTCACCCATACAGTTCGCAAGAGCGGGGTGCCCATCCCGATGACGCCCAAGGAATATCAATTGTTCCACCTTTTTGTGATGAATCAGGGACGGGTATTGTCATATCGACGCATCCTCAGTGCGGTGTGGGGAGAACATAGTGGCGATCAGGCCCACTATGTACGGTTATACATCAAACGACTGCGAGAAAAGATTGAGGACGATCCAGGAATGCCACAATATCTGATGACCGAAAAAGGGATTGGGTATCGATTCGGAGATCCGCTGGCGTAGGAGCGACGCCGCAGTCGCGAGAAATACATACATTGGCAACGCAATCACCTCAGTTAAAATTATCTCCTTCTATCTTCTTCCCAGCAGCCAATCTGGGTCTTGGAACACCCCAGTGCACTTAATCGTAATATGACGGTCATATTGGCTTGCTATTATTAGCATGCAGTACAGATGCGGTTGCCCCCGGAATAGCGTGGAGCCCATCAGCTCCTCCGCCCTCCTTGCCTCGGTTCGCCGGGGCTCTTTTTCATAATGGCGGATAGCCAGCCTGGATATAATGACGCGGAATAGCAGTGCGCCACGAAAATAAGTCACATTATTGTCATAAAGTTTGCAGACTTAGAATATTTATCTTTAAAACTTCATAAAAGTGTAAAACCACTGTCACATTGGCCTGTTAGTATCCTCCGCTCACAAGAAATATACCCAACCGCTGAGGATAAACCAGAATGATCCTAGCCTCATTGCCGCACATCGTATGCGGCGCGTGCAGATTATATGCGCTGTGGGGCCTTTCCACCCTCCCCGTCCGATCCACCGGACAGACGCTGGATCAGTTTCGTCCCATATGGCTGGATCTTGATGCAGACCTGACCAGGGAAGGACTACGGCTCCTCTACATTCTTGGGATCGGACCCCTTCGCATCGTCGACGATCTCTCCCAATGTTCAGCTTCTGCGCAACGAGCTTCGGCCAATGCTGTGATCCTCGTCCCGCCACCAGAATCCACGGATGCCAATCACCGGGTTCTGGCCGTGCGCAACGCCATCGGTCCCGACCTGGGCCTTGTTGTATTACTGCGGGAAAGTCATGTTGACCGTGAAGTGGAGCTATTGGCCCCCACTTTGTCTATATCTGGTTGCCGGATGATCACACGGCCGGACGCAAGTCCTGCTACTACACGCCGGATTACTATGTGGCCAATAATGACTACGCCACGGCAAAGTTCATTCACTATCTTTCCACGACACCGGAGTGGAGGCATATGGTGGTATTCCTGACCGAAGACGACGCCCAGTCCGGCGCCGACCACATCAATGCCCATCGCACCTTCGCGTTGGCCATGGGACCCTGGGTGAAAAAAGGCTATCTCGAAACCCATCTCTATTCCCAGGTGAACATCCT
>NZ_DAHVHY010000060.1 GCF_027322205.1 Acidithiobacillus sp. | reverse complement strand
CGCCGCGATCGCGGCGAGTTCGGCCATTTCGTCCATGGAGAGCACCCGGGCCATTTCCAGCAGGACAATGAATTGATTGGCCACCTTGCCCATGCCCCGGATGAACTCGGTGCGCAAACCGGCGCCAAATTGCGGCGCCGGTTCTATCTGTTCCCCCGGAAACTCCAGCACCTCGTTGACGGCATCGACGATGACGCCGAGGCGCTGTCGTGACTCCCCCTCCTGCAGGTCCACGATAATAATGCAACTCCGTTTATGAATGACCGTCGCCGGACGTCCGAAACGGCGCGCTATGTCGATCACGGGCACCACCTGACCACGCAGGTTGATCACCCCCACCACGAAAGCCGGCATCATGGGAATCTGGGTAGGGACGACATAGGCGATGATCTCCCGCACCGCCGAAATATCCACACCAAAGGATTCCGCCTGTAACTGGACAATCAGATATTGCCCTCCCCAACCTCCAACCTGGGCGGCACCGTCTCCTGCTGGCAGCATATTCATGGACGCCTCCTCAGAAGCGGACGAAATCGTGGCTGTCAGCACTGACTGGCGCTGCGTCCTGTCCACGTCCCTGGAGGTGTGCCACTGCCGCAGCGCCTTTATGGGCACTGGCTTTGGCAGAAGATCCGCCGCCCTGCGTGCGTAGCCGGAACGTCGCCATCAACTGCTGAAGTTGTTCGGCCTGTCCGCTCATCTCCTCTGCCGTCGCCGCCAGTTCTTCCGAGGCGGACGCATTTTGCTGGGTGACCTGATTGAGTTGCCCCACCGCCAAGTTGATCTGATCAATGCCGGCCGCCTGTTCGTTGGAAGCGGCGTTGATTTCCTGCACCAGGTCAGAGGTTTTGCCGATCGCCGGGACCAGGGCGGTCAGCGCGCTTCCGGCCTGTTCCGCCACCTGCACACTGCTGCTGGCCAGTGCGCCAATTTCCTGTGCCGCCACCTGACTGCGCTCCGCCAGTTTACGGACCTCGGCGGCGACCACGGCGAAGCCCTTGCCATGTTCACCAGCACGGGCGGCCTCGATCGCGGCGTTGAGTGCCAGCATATTGGTCTGATAGGCGATGTCGTCGATGATTCCAATCTTATCGGCAATATTCTTCATAGCCTGCACCGTCTGGGTAACTGCGTCGCCGCCCATACGCGCCTCTTTGGCGGCACCGGTGGCGATATCGTCGGTCACCCGCGCATTCTCCGCGTTTTGCTTGATGGAAGCCGCCGCCTCTTCCAGAGTGGCGGAAGTCTCCTCGACACTGGCGGCTTGTTCGGAGGCGGACTGAGAGAGGGACTGAGAAGTTGCGCTCACCTGCTCGGAGGCACTGGAGAGATTGTCTGCAGCACTACGCACCTCGCCAATGGTCTGGGTCAAGCGCTCCACCATAGTGGCCATCGCCGCCATCAAACGGCCCGTTTCATCGTGGGTCCGAGATACCACCTGCATGGAAAGATCACCATCGGCAACCAGTTCGGCCATCCTGACGGCCTCATTCAAGGGGCGAGTGATGGAACGGGTCAGGAAAATGCCCATTAAGATGGCGATAAGCATGGCGGCGACACCGATGCTGATACTCAGATCACGGGCGATGACATAATTCGTATTATTTTGCTGCTCCACTGTGCCCAGTTTGCCGGCTATAATTCCATTAAGCTGCTTAATCTCCGTGCGCACCCGTTCCTCTCGGGGGATCACCTGCTGTTGGAACTGCGTGATGGCCGCCACATTCGCTCCCTCGCCAGCGGTTCCTGCGGCGACCGCATTCATATCCTGCAAACAAGTCTTCAGTGCGGAATTGTAGCTTTCCATATGGCGCTGAATACTTTCCACCACTACTCTGGCCTTCTTGTGCTGGACATCTTTATGCAGCGTAGTCAATAGGTACTGACTTCGGGATTGTAGTTTCTGAATGTCATGTTGACTCTGGGCGCGCTGCGCGGGAGTCTGGGCCAATAAGACATCGCGGCAGTCACCAGCTATCTCCAGGATGGCGACGCGGAGGCTGTTAGCGTGTTGCAGATTAGGCCACACTACCATGGTGAGGGTGCCGGTGGTTACCTTTATTTTCTGCATTTGCATCAGCGCCGTCACCGCTATAAGAATCAGCAGCATGATGACTATGGCGTAACTGGCGCCCAAGCGCAGGCCGATACGCATATTCCCGAACATAATGAATTCCTCTTGGTGTAAATCAATGAATGTGTTTTGCGGAAGCGTGATGGTGAATCAGCGCCGGAATATCCAGAATGGGGGCGACGTCGCCATTGCCGAGAATGGTCGCTGCCGATATCCCCGGTACCTGATCGAACAACTTGCCGAGCGGCTTGATGACCGTCTGCTGGTTGCCGAGGATAGCCCCGACTACCATGCCAACCCGGTCTTGACCATGACGCACGACAATGACATTGCGACGTTTTTCGGGTTGGGCATCAAACCGGAAAACTCCGGTCAAATGCAGTAGCGGCAGAGCCTGATCGCGTAATACCATATATCCGACGGTTCCTTGCTGTTCCGGATATTCCAGGCATTCCTCAACGGATTCAGCGGGGATGACAAAGGTATCCGTCGCCAGCTTGACGAGAAAGCCGTCGATAATAGACAAGGTGAGTGGCAGACGGATGCGCATGGTGCTGCCTGCACCGGGAGTGGAGTGGATTTCGATACTGCCACGGATAGCCTCGATATTTTGACGCACCACGTCCATCCCCACCCCGCGCCCGGAAATGTCGCTCACCTGATCGGCTGTGGAAAAGCCGGGGGCGAATATCAGCGCGTAGATTTCCTGGTCACTGAGCTGTTGCTCTGGAGTGACCAGCCCCTTTTCTATGGCCTTGCCCAGAATTTTCTCCCGATTGAGTCCGCCGCCATCGTCGCGCACTTCGATGATGATGCCGCCGGCATCGTGACAGGCATGCAGGCTGATACAACCCTGAGCCGGCTTGCCGAGCGCGTGACGGCGCTCCGCGCTCTCAATGCCATGATCCATGGCATTACGCACCAAATGCATGAGCGGATCGGTGATTTTTTCCGCCATGCTCTTGTCGAGTTCCGTTCCTTCGCCGCTGATCTCCAGACGAATATTCTTGCCCAGAGTGCGTGCAGTATCCCGCACCACCCGTGGAAAACGCTGAAAAACCTCGGCTACGTCAATCATTCGCAGGTGGAGAGCACCGTCGCGGATATCCTCCACCAGGCGCGCCACCTGAGCGGCGGATTCGACGCGTTCCTCGGCATTGTTCTGCGCCGCATAGAGACTGTTGGCGGCACTGGCGATGACCAGTTCCCCGACCAGGTTCACCAGTTGATCCAGATCGGCAGCGCGTACACGCAGCATCTGGCGCTCGACCACCTGATGTTCGCGCTGTTGCTGCTGTTTCTCCAGAGCGCCCTGTACTATGGGTTCCTGAACCATTTTTTGTGCTACCAGAATCTCGCCCAAGGGCTGATGCTGACCGCTATGATTCCCCGCATCCTGCAAAGCGAGGGCTTTTTGCAGTTCCTCATGAGTCAGTGTGCCGACACTGATGAGGAGCGCACCGAGGTGTTGGTCGGCCTCTGGAAGCTGCTGAATAAGCTGGAGATACGCGCCGATCTGGCTATGTGCCGGCAGAATATGAATGATGCTGGAATTTTTCACAAAATCAAAAACATCGGCAACCTGCGACTTGTCGGCATCACTTTTGAAACTGATTTCAAACCCTAGATAACAGCTTTCAGCATCCATCTGGATAAGCGCAGGCAGATTGTCGGTCAGGGTGACAAGCCCGACAATCTCGCCGAGTTGTTCCAGATAATGCAGAAAAGACAGCGGATCCATACCATCCCGAAAAGTATCCCGGCCGAAACGCAGAGAGATATGCCAATTGCCCGTTTTTACGGCATCAGTTGTAATGATTTCGGGCGTTGGACGCGATTCACTTTTACGTACTGGTGGAGATGTCCGTGCGGGAGGTGCCGTGCCGAGCTGCTCCGTAAGTTCGGTGAGCAAACGGAGATCTTCGGCAAGAAAGTGTTCGTCCAACGACATATCAGCCGAAGTCTTGTCCAGATATTCAGCGATGTGATCGCCGCAGGAAAGCAATAGAGTGATGCGGAGCGGCGTCAGATCAATCACTCCGGAACGGATATGATCCAGCAGATTTTCCAGGCGATGGGTAAAACGTACGACCTCTTCCAGACCAAAAAGTCCGGCCGATCCTTTGATCGTGTGGGCGGCGCGAAAAACGGCGTTGATACGTTCGGGATCCGCTCCAGCACTCTCCATAAACAACAGCGCACGTTCCATCTCCTGCAGGAGATCCCGGCCTTCCTCAAAGAAGGTCTGTAGCGCAGCGTCCATTTGCGGGTCGATAGCGATCATCCAGTCATATCCCTGGTCAGCAGAATCGGATCGCCAAAATAGGGCATGAGGCGGCAGAGCTGCATAGCATCTAATACAGCCCGGGAGTGTCCGCTCAGATACAGGGCAACCCCCAGGCGCAGGGCTTCGGCTTTGGCCGCCACGAGGACCTGCAGGCCGGCGCCATCCACCTCGGCGATCTCTTCCAGCAGCAGTTCCACCTGATGACTCTGTTCCAATGCCTTCAAGATATGCTCACGCAAGGATGCGGCAGCATAAATGTCGAGGTCACCGCATAATCTCAGGCGTTGCACCGCACCGTTCTGTTCCTGCTGAATATCCATACTCATCAGGGCAAAATCAGCTTGCCCACCGCCGCCAGCATCTGCTGTGGCTGGAAGGGCTTGATGACCCAGGCCTTGGCTCCGGCCGCCTGCCCCTGGAGTTTTTTCTCCTCTTCTGCCTCGGTCGTCAGCATGATGATGGGTGTGAACTTGTATGCCGGCTTCTGCTTAACTTCTTTGACGAAAGTGATTCCATCCATATTAGGCATATTCACATCACTGATGATGAGATGGATTTTGGTCGCCGCACCCAGTTTTGCCAGCCCATCCACACCGTCACAAGCCTCAATGACTTCATAGCCGGCACCTTTCAGTGCAATGCTGACCACTTGCCGCAGGGATGCGGAATCATCGACTACAAGAACTGTTTTTGCCATTTCGCGAGTTCCTTATGGGCTGTTTTGAATTCAAAAGAAGGTGATTTCCTGATTGGTTTCGGGGATGGCAATGGTTTCGCCACGATGAATGAAATGTTCTTCGCGGGTGGTATACTTCCCGGTCTGTGCCCGTAGCCAATCCTCCACGCCCTCCACCGAATTCGCTGAATCGAGGTGTTTGGGCAGGTCGCTCATACCCTCCTCAACATGCGCCAACATCTGACTGACCCGATCCTGGAACTGCAAGGCAATCAACAGCTGGTCCATCTCTTCACCAATACCTTGGGCTTCATTTTGCAGAATGTCGGCAGAGGCTGTGAGGCGGGTTGTCATACCCTGCAAGCGACGAAGCACGCCACGAATGGAAAGCTCGGCATTAGCCAAAAATTGGCGTTCTTGTTGTATAGCCGCCGCCGTCTGCCGCACCACTCCTCGAATAGAGGCGGTGATATCATTCACATTTTCCCCCATTTTCTGGCTGGTTTCCTTGGAGCGTGTGGACAGCTTGCGCACTTCGTCGGCAACGACGGCAAAACCCCGGCCTTGCTCTCCAGCACGCGCCGCTTCGATGGCGGCATTAAGTGCGAGCAGTGTAGTCTGCGAGGCAATCTCGCCGACATTCTGTGCCATACGATTCAACGTGTTTACCTGTTGCAGCAGGGCAGTAATCACTTCCTGCTGCGATTCGTGTTGCTGTGTCGCTGCCAAAATGTGTTTGAGTACACCCAGGAGTTCTGCCTCGCTGGCGTGGAAAAGCGCGCTGACATCTTGCTCCTCCTCTTCCCCATTATTTCCCCGCGATGCCTGCACTGCTTTACTGAGGCGCTGATGGAGGTTGGCAAAACGGATCGTGATGCCGCCAACCGCACCCTCCATCTGTGTCCGCCCAGATTGCACCTGAGACACCAGAATCTGAACGGCTTGGGCGAGTATCTTGGAAAAGGATAAGGTATCCGTCATGGCTCTTCTCTGTGCGATAATTGGAATCTGGTTAATCAAGGTGCATTTTTGTTTACGGTACAGACAGAGAGAAACTTGAGCAGCGAGATTTTTTCATCGCCGATATCTTGGGTGCCGGTCACGTCAAGACAGCTTCCAATCGGAGGGTGCTAGCGGCTGATCGAACCTCTTTTTTGCGGCCATGCCCAGGCAACGGCTTGTCTTCCACAACAACTAGCCCGGCATCTGCAAGCAAATCAACATCCCGCTTTGCGGGCTTTCGAGAGCGATCCAGAGCGTCTCCGTTCCATCGTCTCCTAGCCCTGGATTACAAAGATACCTTAATGAATTAGAAATGAAATAACATGCGGGAAGGCTAGTCACTGGGACGGGGTGTCACCCCTTCCTTGACAATACCAACTAGTCGGTCTTATATGGTGCCCTATTTTGAAGGGTCATGGAGGCATGTATGGAAGTGATTGCTGCAATAAAAAATCGACGCGCTGCAAAGTCCTTTGATCCGCGCCACAAAATGTCCGAAGAAACACGACGGGTGCTGCTGGAGACATCGGCATTGGCACCCAGTGCGTATAATATTCAACATTGGCGGATTGTGGATGTACAGGATTCGGCGGAGCGGGCGGCTATTCGTGAGGTCGCCTGGGGACAGGCACAGGTGACTGATGCTTCTGCGCTCTATGTGCTTTGTGCCGACCTCAATGCCTGGCAGGAAGAGCCGCAGCGCTACTGGGCGACATCGCCACAGCCGGTGCAGGATTTCCTGCTGCCGAAGCTGGACGCATATTATCGCGGTAAGCAGGAGGTGGCGCGGGATGAGGCCATGCGCACCTTGGGCATTTTTGGTATGGCCCTGATGCTGGTGGCCCAGGATCTCGGTTATGACTCTTGCCCCATGGATGGCTTCGATTTTGATGCAGTGGCGCAGATTATCCACCTACCGGCAGATTTTGCGATTGGCTATATGGTTGCGATCGGTAAAGGCACGGATAATGCTTGGCCTCGTAACCGGGAATTTATCGAAAAGCTGGTGCATATTGATCATTTCTGAGTAGCTGCGCCGCAGTTATTCAGGATCGCCTATACTACTACTCTACCACAGGAGCGGATAACATCCGCAGGAGCGTTGAAAATGCCAGTTAATGAAGGAACTGTTGATCGGGTTATCCGGGTGATTGTGGGTTTGGCCATCATTATTGTGCTCGCCGTTTTTCTGCCGGGCGCATATAAGTGGTGGGCAGCAGTGGGCTTGGCGCCGCTTGTTACCGGGCTGACCGGTTTTTGCGGGCTTTATTCCGTGCTGGGCATCAAAACCTGCCCGTTGAAGCCGCGGGCGAAATCCTGATCCTCTGAGTGCTTTTTCCCGGTACTTCTGAGGCGTTGTGCGGGGAGGGCGCGGTTAGCAGTCGTACCCCTTGCGTGACGCCGCCGGGTACCCGGTAAGCACTCGCGCAGAGGTTACTTCGGTCATTGCCCGATCGCGCAGTCAACACGCGTTGGGTCGGCACAGCCATGCATCAGTCACCTTCCCGGTCGCATCCAGGCGCAAATGAACCTGCCCCTGTTGCCGCAGACGCTGGTCGCCCGCGCCTCCGAAGGGTACCCGTTCTTCAAAATCAAACTGACATAACAGCAGCACATCGCTACCCACGCGTTCCGGCATGCTGCAGTGGCATTGCGCGCCTTCGCGCAGGGCGACGCCGCCCATGGTGGTGAAGCTCGCGAGCAGTTGGCTGCTCTCCAGATAGTCCAGTATGGCCGACTGGACGGCGGGGTCTTCCCAAATTTCCATGACGGTGTACTCCTCGACAGGGTCGCCGAATTTCTTGGTCTATACTTCAAAGCGTAGCTCATTGCGGCGCGCTTGTATGCCGGATGGCGGGCCTTGAGATCATGTCGCGCGGAGAGGAGGTGCTTTTGGATTTTTGGACGGTCACACCCCGATGGGAGGGGGGCTGATGGGGCTGATGATGCCGTCGCAAGCGCTGACCGTCGGCACTTTCGCTGTTGCCATTGTAGTGGTCCTCATGGCCATTCTCTGGGTGTCGGATTGGCTCGGTGGGCAGCATCCCAATCGCAATAAGAATATCCCTTTTGAGAGCGGGCTCGGCGCCAATGTCACCACGCATCCAGCCATGCCAGTGGCCTTCTATCTGCTGGCGGTCTCGTTTCTGGTCTTTGAACTGGAAGCGGCTTTTCTTTTTGCCTGGGCGGTGGCTTTTCACGGGTTGGGCTGGACGCCGATTCTGGGGGGGGGCGGTTTTATGACGGTTCTCGGACTTGGACTCTTTTACGAGTGGCGGATGGGAGGCTTGCAGTGGCGTTAGCACCCGGGCCGTTGTCGTTGCTGGCGGGTAAATTTGAGGAATTGCTGGCCTGGAGTCGCGCGGGATCGTTGTGGCCGCTCAACTTCGGCACCTCCTGCTGCTTTATCGAGATGGTGGCGGCGGTGACGCCCCGGCACGACCTCGCCCGCTTTGGGGCGGAGGTGCTGCGCGGCTCGCCGCGACAATCGGATGTACTGATCGCTTCCGGCACCATCTTCGTCAAGATGGCGCCGATGATCTTAGAGATCTACGAGCAGATGCTGGAACCCAAGTGGGTGATTTCCATGGGTTCCTGCGCCAATTCCGGCGGCATGTATGACGTCTACAGCGTGGTGCAGGGCATCGACCGGATTTTGCCGGTGGATGTGTATGTGCCGGGCTGCCCGCCGCGCCCCGAAGCCTTGATGGACGGATTGCTGCTCTTGCAGCGGAAAATTCGCCGCCATTCACCACGGATTCTGAGCCGGAGGATGGGCTGATGCTGCTGGCGGAGGTCTTGCAAAAGCGCTTTCAGGCGACACCGTTGACGGATGGTCGCGATGGCTGGCCGGATTTTCAGGTGGCGCAGCATCATTTGGTAGATGCCCTGCATTTTTTGCATGATGACATGGCGCCGCGATTTTCCATGCTGCTGGATCTGACGGCAGTGGACGAGCGCGGCGGTCAAACGGTGTCGGAGCGTGCTTTTACCCTGATCTACCATCTGCATGGTCTGAATGACTGCGGGGCACTGCGTCTGCGCGTGCCCCATGTCGATGCGGATGCGCCGGTACCGACGGTGACTGGGGTCTTCGCTAACGCCAACTGGTATGAGCGCGAGGTCTATGACCTCTTTGGGCTGACTTTTAGCGGCCACCCGGACTTGCGGCGGATTCTGCTCCCACCCCTCTGGGAGGGACATCCTTTGCGCAAGGCGGAGCCTATCCGCGCCACCGAGCGCCCGGCCTACCGCCTCAGCAAACCTGAGCTGCAGGAAGTCCTTAAAGCTTACAGCGACGCGGTGCCGACACCGGACCCGGGTCTGACGGTGCTCAATGTCGGGCCGCATCATCCGGGTACCCACGGCATTCTGCGTTTTGTGCTGAAGCTCTCTGGCGAGGAGATCGCGACGGTGGACCCGGATATCGGCTACCACCATCGCGGCGTGGAGAAGATCGCCGAGGGGCACACTTTCCACAACTTCATCCCCTATACCGACCGGGTGGATTATCTGGGGGGCGCGCTGGGGGAGTTTCCTTATGTGCGTGCCATCGAAATGCTGGCGGATCTGACGGTGCCGCCGCGGGCGGAGGGGATTCGTACCCTGTTGGCGGAAATCTGCCGGATTTCTTCCCATCTGGTCTGGCTGGGGAGCTACGGTAATGACCTGGGGACGATGGGACCGGCGTTTTACGCCTTCCGTGATCGTGCCTTATTGATGGATCTGCTCGAGAAATACACCGGCGGGCGACTGCACCCGCAGTTTTTTCGGATCGGGGGGGTGGCGATGGATTTGCCCGAGGGCTGGCGGGAGGATCTGCTGACCATACTCAGGGCTGTGGAAAGGGGGTTGCGTGACAGCGAGCATCTGACGGTAGGGAATCCCATTTTTCAGGCGCGCACCCGCGATATCGGGGTACTCAGTGCGGCGCAGGCGGAGAAATGGGCGGTGTCCGGCATCCTGCTGCGCAGCACGGGCAAGGCCTGGGATATGCGCAAGGCCGCTCCCTACGGGCTTTATGGCGACCTTGACTTTACGGTGCCGACCTCTACGGATGGGGATGCCCTGGCACGGACGCAGTTGCATATCGAGGAGATCCGCGAGAGCATCGGCATGCTGCGCCAGTTGGCGGAGAAGATGCCGGAGGGGCCGACGCTGGCCGCCGATGCCCGCTATGCCTTTCCGCCCAAGGATCATACCCTGCGCGATATTGAAACCCTCATCCATCATTTTGAGCAGGTGGCCGGGGAAATCGGCCCGCCAGCGGGGCAAGTGCTCAGTATCACCGAGTCGGCGCGGGGCATGTTGGCTTATTACGTGGTGGCCGATGGGGGGGCGCGTCCCTATCGTCTGCGGGTGCGTACACCGTCTTTCCCACATGTGCAGTTGATTACCGAACTGGGGCGCGGTACCGCCCTGCCCGACTTCATCGCCACCATAGGTTCCATCGATTATGTCCTTGCCGACCTCGATCGCTGATCTGCAGGATGCCGCGCTGATCGCTCGCTTGCAGGCGCTGGTGGCGGAGTCGCCAGTGCCGGCAGCGGCGATCAGCGCGGTTCTGTACGCCTTGCAGGACGCACGGGGATATATCGACGATGTGGCGCTGCATGCGGCGGCGCAACTCACTGGATTGAGTCCGGTGCGGGTGGAGGAACTCTGCACTTTCTACAGTCTGGTGTTGCGCGCCCGGGCGGGGCGCCATGTGCTGCGTATCTGCGACAGCATCGCCTGTCATCTGGCGGGGGCACAGGACCTGCTGGCCCAGGCGCAGGCGCATTCCGGGGTGGCGCTGGGGGAGGTCAGTCTGAGTGGCGCGCTGACGGTGGTCCCTCATGTCTGTATCGGCCTGTGTGATCGCGCGCCTGCGCTGCTGATGGATGGTGAGGCTACAGGGCCGGTGGACGCAACCTCCCTCGCGCGGTGGTTGGAGCAATGGGAGGCGGACGCATGGAAGCCATTCTGAGCCGCCATTTCCACGATCCCGATCCGGCGGACCTGCGCGTTTATGAGCAGGCCGGGGGTTACGCCGGGTTACGCCGGGCTATCACGATGGACCCTGCAGATATTATTGCCGAGGTGGAGAAGTCCGGACTGCGCGGCTGTGGCGGCGCGGGGTTCCCCACCGGGCTGAAGTGGCGGCTACGAGGTGCCGATGCCCCGGCGCCCCGCTACCTGGTTTGCAATCTGGATGAAACGGAGCCGGGCAGTATCAAGGATCGTGCGCTGCTTTTCGGGGCGCCGCATCACCTGATCGAGGGGATGCTCATTGCCGCCCACGCGCTGGGGGTGCGCCATGCCATCCTCTTCGTGCGCGGCGAGTATGCGGCGGGCACGCGGGTGCTGGAGCGGGCTTTGCAGCGCGCGCGCGGGGCGGGTCTGCTGCGGTTGCCCGATGGCGATCTGCGTCTGGATATCCACCTCTCCCTGGGCCGCTACATCTGTGGTGAAGATTCTGCCATTCTCAACGCCATCGAGGGTAAACGGCCCAATCCGCGCAAAAAGCCGCCGCATATCAGCCAGCAGGGCCTCTGGCAGCAGCCGACCACGGTCAACAATGCGGAAAGCATCGCCCATCTGCCCGGTATCCTCGCTCAGGGCGCTGACTGGTTTCGTGGTCTCGGGGTCCATGGGGGGGTCGGCAGCAAGCTCTACAGCGTCTGTGGCCCGGCGCAGCGGCCCGGGGTCTTCGAGCTGCCCATGGGAACGACGGCGCGGGAGATTCTTTACGAACATGCCGGCGGGATGCGCGCCGGGCGGACCCTGC